>JAFLEG010000247.1 GCA_017302195.1 Verrucomicrobiota bacterium | reverse complement strand
GTCCCTGGGTAATCGCCCGCTGGCGCATGGCGATGTTGTGCTCCTTGGATCCGGTGAAATAGGCCAGGGCGAAGGGATACTCCCGGTCGGCCACCACGCGCAGGTCGGCCTGGATGCCCGAGTCGAGCAGCACGCTGGCCTTGGTGTCCCCCCGGGCGAGCACCGTGCGGATGCCGGGCTGTCCGACAAAGAAGGCGAGGACCTCGGCGGGCTGCCGGCTCGACACCACGAAATCAATGTCACCGATGACTTCCTTCCACCGGCGCAGGCTGCCGGCGGTGGAACAGCGGGTGACGTCCGGATGCCCCCGCAGGGCTTCCAGGATGGGTTCCGCCGCGGCCAGGGCGTCCACTAGGCGGTGCCGCGAGGCGAACTGACGCTTGAAGGCGATCGCCTCCAGAATCTTGGCCTGCGACTTCTCCCCGAAGCCCTCCAGGGTCGCCACCCTCCCGGCCTGACAGGCTGCCTCCAGCGCCTCGATGGAATCCACGCCCAGGACTTCATGCAGCTTCTTCACCTTCTTGGGGCCCACGCCCTGGAGGTCGAGCATGCCCACCAGCCCCGGCGGGAGGGAGGCCTTGAGATCCTCGTAGTATGGGAGCCGTCCGGTGGTCACCAGCGTGGTGATCTTTTCCCGCAGTGCCTCGCCGATCCCGGGGATTCCTTCCAGGCGGTTCTCGGCAACGATGGTTTCCAGGGGCTCGGTCAATCCTTCCAGGGTCCGGGCGGCATTCTGATAGGCCCGGGTCTTGAAGGGGTTTTCCCCCTTCAGTTCCAGCAGGGTCCCGATCTCCGTGAGCACCGCCGCCACCGACTCCTTGTCCATGGGGGCAGGCTACGCCGGAACTCCGGGGCGGGGAAACGGGAATGGATGCAGCCGTTCCGCAACACTCAAAGCAATGGCACCCCGGAGGCGCGGAGACACGGAGAGAAACGCCGAATCCGTGGGGCCAGCACCCCTGATCGAATCGTGAATCTGCCTCTCCCAATTCCCACCGTTTTTCCTCCGTGTGCTCAGAGCCTCTGGGGTGAACCTCGCCTGCACCGTCCGAATCGGATGGCGGCGGACATCCGGATATCGGAGCCTCGGCGGCATTGAATTCGTGGGCGATCCTGGGCTGCGTGGCGCTGTATTTCGCGCTGCTGCTGGGCGTGGCGTGGTGGACCGGACGCCACGCTGACCAGGCCGGGTACTTCCTGGGGAACCGGCAGTCGCCCTGGTTCGTGGTCGCCTTCGGGCTGATCGGCGATTCCCTTTCGGGGGTCACCTACATCTCGGTGCCCGGACAGGTGGGTGCCCAGCAGTGGAGCTATCTGCAGGTGGTGCTCGGTTACGCCCTGGGCTACGGGATCATCGCGCAGGTCCTGCTGCCGCTCTACTACCGGCTCCGGCTCACCAGCATCTACAGCTACCTCGGGACCCGGTTCGGACGCTCCGCCGAACTCACCGGCGCCGGGTTCTTCCTGCTGTCGCGGGTGCTGGGGGCCGCCGCGCGCCTCTACCTCGCGGCGGGCGTGTTCCAGGCGTTCGTCTTCGGGCCCCTGGGCGTGCCATTCTGGGGGGTGGTCTCGACCACCCTGCTGCTGATCCTGGCCTACACCTGGCGGGGGGGCATCAAGACGCTGGTGTGGACCGATCTGCTTCAGAGCGGATTCCTGGTCCTGGGCGTGGGGGTCGCCGTGGTGCTGCTGGCGCAGGCGATGGATCTGGGTCCGGCGGCCCTGATCGAGCGGATCGCAAAAAGTCCGCGGTCGCAGATCTTCGTCTGGGACTGGCGGGCGCCGGAATTCTTCTGGAAGCAGTTTCTCAGCGGGGCCGCCATCGCGGTGGTGATGACCGGGCTCGATCAGAACAACATGCAGAAGACCCTGAGCTGCCGGTCCCTGCCGGAGGCGCAGCGGAACCTGTATTGTTTCGCGGGCATCATGGTCCTGGTGAACGCCGCATTCCTCGCCCTCGGGCTGCTGCTCTGGGAGTTTGCCGGCGAGCGGGGACTGACGGCACCGGCGCTGACCGATCACCTGTTCCCCCAGATCGCACTGCAGTCGCTCGGGCCGGCGGCGGCGGTGGTCTTCGTGCTGGGCCTCACCGCGGCCACCTTCAACAGCGCGGACTCCGTGCTGACCACGCTCACCACCAGCTTCTGCATTGATTTCCTGGGATTCGAACGCCGGACCGACCTCACCCAGGCGCAGCGGGACGTCCGGCGCCGGGTCACTCACGCCGCCTTTGCCGGCGTGCTCCTGTTCACCATCCTGGCATTCCGGGCGGTCAACGAGGGCTCGGTCATCCAGCTCGTGCTGAAGATGGCGGGATACACCTATGGACCGCTGCTGGGATTGTTTGCCCTGGGGCTGTTCACCCGTGTCCGGGTCGGGGGACCCTGGCTGCCGGTGGTCTGTCTGTGCAGCCCCGTCCTCTGCGGCATCCTGGCCGCCCAGTCTCCGCAATGGCTGGGAGGCTACCGCTTCGGATTCGAGCTCCTGATCCTCAACGGCGCCCTGGTGGCCGCCGGATTGCTGACCTTCGCGCGGGGGCACCCGGCGCGGACTTCCCCGTAGCAGACGACGTCCAGGAGACTCTGGCCCTGCCTTGCGTTCCTCAGGCCAGGTTCCGGGCGGCAGGCGAACGCAGGCGGCGGAAAAAGAAAACCCGGCGGCCCGTGGGAAGCGGGGCCGCCGGGCCAGTTATTGTCAGTAGAAGTCACGACAGGCCTGTTCGCCTGGCGCGTTCGGGGTGGAATGAGGGAGAGATGTCCCAACCGTGATGATCAGGACGGCAGGTAGCACCGCTTCACGCAGAACGTTATTCAGTGCTCTTTCCACGAGATTTCCGAGACCGCATGGAGAATGCCAAGGCGCGGAATTCGGGGATCTTCGCCTCGTTTGGCCATTTCCTGCATCCTTGGATGGCAATATCTCGACACCCTGCGCGGAAGCGGACATGGGATCGGGCGGTGAACAATCCCCGGGCTTCCTGCGGCTGCCCGGTTGGATTCTTTCCGAGATGCTCCCGGCGTGCTTTCATCCGGCGTCGTTCGTCGCGGACGGGTGTCCACGAGGAAGACGGCATCCACTCCCCATTGTTCCTCCCATGCCCATCCCTGCTTTCCTGCGGTGCCGCTGGACCGGCCTCGCGACGCTGTGCGCTGCGGTCCTGACGGCCCAAGCCGGCACCTACAAGTCCATCACCATTGACGGGTCCTTCGGCGACTGGGCCGGGGTCCCGGTCGCCCATGAGGACCCGGCCGACTCCACCGACTCCGCGGATTACCGGCGGATCTACCTGGCGAACGACGACGACTACCTCTACGTGCGGTTCACGCTGGAGCGGCCCGCCGACCCATTCCTTTCCAACGCCAACCTCTTTCTCGATTCCGACGCCAATCCCGACACGGGATTTCGCCTGCTGCTCGGGTCTGAAATGCTGATCCAGGGCGGATCCGGATACGACGAGCGCACCGGGGGATTCAACGAGGGCGGCGTCAACAATCTGGGATGGCTGTCGGCGCCTGCCGGCGAGGCGACCGAGTTTGAAGCGCGCATCGCGCGCGGCGCGAACTACGCCACGGACGGGGCCCCCGTTTTCATAGCCGAAACCATCGCCCTGCTGCTGGAGGCCGAGGACGCCAACTTCGCCCGAAAGGAGACCGCTCCGGACACCGAGGGGCTGGGATACACCTTTGCCCCGGCACCACCACCGCTCACCGCGCCGGTGGTCCTGGCCTCCCTGACCGGGACCTCCTGGCGGGTGAATGACGCGGGCGCCGACCTCGGCACCGAATGGCGCGAGCCCGGGTTCGACACCACCGGCGAGGCCTGGCGCGACGGATCGGGGCTCTTCGGGTACACCGACGCCCCGGGGGCCTATCCGGCCGCCATCGCGACGCCGTTGGCACCGGGGGCGAGGACCGTGTACCTGAGGACCACCTTCTCCTGGGACTCCAATCCGGCGAACCTTGTCTTTGCCGTCAGCAACCTCCTGAGCGATGGCGCCGTGATCTACCTCAACGGGGCGGAGGTCCGCCGGATTCGGCTGCCCCAGGGCGGGATATCTTTTGACACCGCGGCGACCGGCGGGCCGGTCACAGCGGGTGCGGTGGAGGTCTTCGGAGTGTCCGGCGCCCCGCTCGTTTCCGGGGACAACGTCCTGGCCGTGGAACTGCACCAGGCCGTGGCGACGCCGTCCGATCTGGTGTTTGGCCTGTCCCTGCACGCCACCCCGGACTTTCCGGTCCGGCTGGTGGATGTCGCCGAGCCCGCCGACCGCGCGGTGGTGGCCGGCGAGACGGTCCGCCTGACCGCGGAGGTGTTGGGCACGCCGCCGCTGACCTATGAATGGCGCAAGGACGGCACCCTCGTGGAGGGCGCCACCGGCGACAGCCTGACCTTCGATCCGGTGCTCCAGACGGATGAGGGAGGCTACAGCCTGAAGGTCACCAATCCGGGCGGATCCGTGACCACGCGCGTGGCTGCGCTCAGCGTCACTGTGACACCGGTCACATTCACCGACGCCAGCCGGCCGGCCGACGTCACCGTCTTCGAGGGAGCCGCCGCCACGTTCGAGGTCTCCGTCGCCGGATCGCCTCCCATCACCTACCAGTGGCTGAAGGATGGATTTCCCATCGAGGGGGCCACCGGTGCCTCCTACACCCTCCCGGCGGTGCTCCCGGAGCATGGCGGAGACTATGGGGTCCAGATCCGCAATCCCGCCACGCCCAGCCTGCTCAGCCGCATGGCCCGGCTGGTCGTGCTGGTGGACCGCGATCCGCCGACCCTGTCCTCGGTCGCAGGCTCTCCGAATCTGGTGACCGTGACCTTTTCCGAACCGGTGGATCCCGTCACGGCGGCGGATAAATCCCGCTACCAACTGGATGGCGGTCTGACCGTGACCGCGGCCGCCATCAGCCTGGCCAATCCGGCCGTGGTCGCGCTCACCACCTCCAAACAAACTCTGTTCTCCGGCTATACGCTCACCGTGACCGGCGTGAAGGACCGTTTCGGCAATGTGATTCCACCCGGCGCGGAGGTCACCTTCCGTTCGACGGTGGCTGTGGACGGTTCCTTTGCCGACTGGACGGACGTGCCCCTGGCCCACAGCGATCCCTCCGAACCGCCGACCGCCGGCACCGACTTCAAGGACCTCTGGGTGACCAATGACGAGCTCTATCTGTACGTCCGCTTCACCCTGCACTCGCCTGGCAACCCCGGCACCTTCCTGAACAACATCTTTCTGGATGCCGACTTCGAGAACCCGGGCTACGGCACCTCCGGGATTGGATCCGAGATGCTCATCCAGCAGGGCGCCGGGTATCAGCAGAAGAACGGCGGGTTCAACGAGGGCGGCATCAACGGACTCGACTTCGCCATGAATCCCGAAGGGGAGGGCACTGAATTCGAGCTGCGAATCTCGCGGGGGGCGCGCTACGCCGGGGACCAGGTGCCGGTGTTTGTCGCCGAGACGATCCGGTTCTTTCTGGAGACGGAGAACAGCAGCTTTGTCACGACCGACACCGCGCCGGATTCGGGCGGGTTGGAGTACACCTTCGTGGCGCTGCCTCCGGTCACGGCGGGCCCGCTGACGATCCGGACGGTGGACGGCAGGGTGGTGCTGACATGGCCCGGCGCCGGGCAGCTCCAGAAGAGGGACAGCCTGGGTGCCGGTGACTGGACCGAGGTGCCGGATGCAGCCAGCGGGATCGAGATCACGCCTTCGGGCGCCACCGCCTACTACCGGCTGGTGCTTTGACGCCGGTCCGCAGGCCCGCGAACCCGGCGGCGGGGGCACCCGCCGCCGGGAGCGTTTCCGGGCTCCGAGGACCCCCTGAGTTCCTGGTACGGTCGCGCTGCCGGTCTTTCCAGGGGCCGGATGCCGCTCAAACGGTCAGCACGATCTTGCCGAACTGGCCGCCGGCTTCCATGAGCGCGAAGGCGGAGGCGGCGTCCGCAAGGTCAAAACGCGCGCTGATCACGGGGTGGATGGCGTGGCGCGTGACGAACTCGGTCATGGCGGCAAAGTCCGCCGGACTGCCCATGGTCGTTCCCAGCAGGCTGAGCTGCTTCCAGAAGACCTTTCGGGTGGCCAGTTCATGCGGATTCCCCCGCGTGGCCCCGAAGAACACCAGACGGCCACCCGGAGCGCACAGGTCCACCAGATCGGCAAATCCCGAGCCGCCCGCGCTGTCCACAATCACATCGAAGGGACCGTAGTGGTCCCCGAACTCCTTCGCCCAGGACGGCAGGGAATAGAGCGCGCCATGCCGCGCACCCATCCGGTGGGCCTTCTCCAGCTTCTCGGGGGAACTGGAGGTGACAAACGGAACGGCGCCCGCCGCCTTGGCGAACTGCAGGGCGAAGAGCGCCGTGCCGGCGCCGATGCCGGTGATCAGGATCTTTTCATGGGCCTCAAGATGGGCGCGACGGAACAGCGCCCGGAAGGCGGTGAGCCCGGCCAGCGGCAGGGCGGCGGCCTCCTCCCAGTTCAGATGGGACGGTTTGGGGGCCAGTTGGGCGGCGGGCACGGCGACGAACTCCGCAAAGGTGCCGTCATGCGGCAGGCCCAGAATGCTGAACCGCGGCTCCTGGGCCCGCTCGTGATGTCCCCAATCCAGGGCCGGATTGATGATGACCTCCCGCTCAATCCAGGCCGGATCCACCCCCGGACCGACATCGCTCACAATCCCGGCGCCATCCGAACCGGGAATC
>JAFLEG010000246.1 GCA_017302195.1 Verrucomicrobiota bacterium | reverse complement strand
GTGCCGCCGCGATGCCGGCCGGACGCCGCTGCGCGGACACGTCGTCCGGGAAGACATAGGTGTGCGTCACCACCGGGCTGGCCAGGAATCCGTCCCGGAAGGCGGCCACGCGCAGCACGGTGGTGCGTGCCACGCGAACCGTCGTCTCCGGGCCGGCGACCACCACGCCGTTGCCGGGCCCGGGAACCGAGCCGTCCACGGTATAGGCCAGCGAAGCACTCGGGCTCGCGGTCCGGAGCGTGACGGTCACCGGATTCTCCTGGAACCCGCGTCCCGGCGAAACCTCGGGAGCCGCCACCAACCCCTCCAGCCCCGGGCCGTTGGCACGCCCCGGTGTCGGCTCGGGAAAATGCCTCAGCCCCAGATCCCGTGTGCCCGCCAGATCCACGTCCATCAGGAAGTCGCCGTCGTCCGCGCCGTGGTTGAGCCAGTGGATGGCGAGGACATTGGTCCCCGTTCGCAGCCGGGCATCCCTCGACGAGAACTCCCATTCCACCGGTTCGGTCACCTCGGCATCCGGACGGGCGGTCGTGGCGGCAGAGTCGAAGGTCGGCACCGTGGGCGCGGCGCGCCGCGCCACCTCAACGCCGTTGAGAAAGGCGATGAAGCCATCGTCATAACGCAGAACCATGGAAACCCTTTCGGGCGGCTCCGCTTCGGAAACCACGAATGGCACCCGCAGGTAGGCAGAGGCGTTTCGTCCGCGGACTTCAGACTCCACGTCGGTGGCAATCCATGGCGCCAGCCGGCGCAACTGGAGCGGCGACGCACCCGCGGCGAGCGCCGCAATGAGTCCGGGGTCCAGGGCCGTCTCCCACAGGGCGACGTCATCCACATCGCCGTGATACCCGCCCTGCCCGGGACCCGCGCTCCCCACATACAGGCTGCGGATCGTCGTCAACGCCGCGGAGCCAGGCCCCGAAAGCAGCAGTCGCCCGTTCTGCCAGATCTCCTTCGCCGCGCCCCGCTTAACGAAGGCGTAGTGATTCCACCCGTCACGCCAGCGGGACGCCTCGGGTTCCAGCACCGAAATGCGGTGCACCCCGGGATCGCAGCAGCCGGCGGTGTCCCAATAAATCACCTGGTCGCTCCAGGGGAGGTGGGCGTTGAGGGACCGGATCCCGCCGCCCTGGGGTTCACTGCCCGCCCAGAAGAGGGAGTCGTTCGACGGCTGCGACTCGTCCCCGCGGATCCAAAGACTCAGCGTGATGGCATCGGCGGCAACCGCGGCATCCAGCATCCCGCTGCCGGCCGCCGGCACGTCCATCCAGCCCGATCCCGTGAAGCGCGCCGCCCGGTCGCTCCCGGATCCGGTGCGGCCCCCGCCCACCGGCGTCAGGGACGCGGATCGCAGCCGCCCGGTATGCCCGCGGGGCGACCGATCGGGCACACCGCCGGCCGCCACGGTGTCAAAATCCCAGTAGGCGACCAACCCGCCTCCCGAGGTGCCGGCGTCGAATCCCACCGGCAATGCCACGGCACTCCATGCGGCGTCGTCAAATGGCTCCTCACCGCCGGTCCAGCGATGCCCGAGCCCATCATCCGAGGGGACCCGGAGCCGCGCCTCGGTGGCCCGGGAGATCCAGGACGCCCCACGCTCCCGGGCGCGTCCAAAGGACACGTTCGCGCGCTGCGGTCCATAGCGCAGCTCACTGGCCACGGTTTGTCCGTCGGGGCGGACCAGGGCCACGTAGCCGCCATCCGCCGACAGCCGGAATCCGGCATGCAGCGGCGAGGCCGGCAGACTCCGATTCTTGCCGGAGGCGAACACCACCAGCCGGGCATCGGGCGCCAGCGTCACCACCGGAAGCCGCCAGCGCCTGCGTTCCCCCTCGGTATCCGTCAGCCACCAGCCTTCCAGCGGACACGGCTCGGACCCCGGGTTGTGCAGCTCGATCCAGTCGGAGGAATCCCCGTCCTCATCCCGCAGTCCGCCGACATTGCTGGCCAGGATTTCCGACACCACCGCCGCAGGCGCGGCGGCGGCCCGCAGCGTCAGCAGGGCGATGCCGAGGCAGCAGAACAGGAGGCGGGGGTAATCCATGCAGCGTTAAAGGGAATCGTAGCTACCGCGGCGGTGAACCCAAGGGTTTACTCAAAGCCTGGTAGGGATGGGCTTCCGCGCGTCCGCAACTTCCTCCGCCCTTCGTGTGAAGTCGCATCGGAGAACGGGGGAGGCGTTGCGCATCGGTGCTTCCCGCGATCCCCGTGGTTCATCCACAGGCGCAGCGGAGAAATATGGGGTCGCGGGTGGAACACGACCCTGAGACTCAAGAGCAACCAAAGGGGACAGGACAACCATCCGTAGATCTGGCGATGGCGGACCATGCTGGCACGGCGTGATCCTGCTTTCCTGCGCCAGGATCACCAATCGGAACTCTCTCCCTCCATCGCCAGATCAAAGCATCAATGCCCTGTCCCTGTTGGTCCCACGGCGCGCGCGTCTGAGGTAGTCGGAAGGAAGCAAGGTTCAGTCGCGGTAAACCTCGCGCCGGTGGCGGACTCGCCGGACGCCGACCACTCGGATGGTGTCGGCAATGGCATAAATGATCCGGTAGTCGCCAACGCGAATCCTCCATTCACCGTCGCCGCCGTGCAGCTTGCGCGCTCCAGACGGACGCGGGTTCACTCCCAGCGCGACGATGGAGGCGACAACCCGGCGGAGATCCTTCTCCGCCGCGCGTTCAAGCTGGACGCGATACACGGCGGGTTGCTTTCTGTTCAGCGAGGTACTCTTCGAGCGGGCGGAAGCTGAGCGGCTTGCGGCCGGCCTTCCGGAGCCAGCGCACATCCTCCGCATCCTCGGCGCGCTCGATCAGTTCCTGGTAATCCTTGATCGGCAAAATCACGGACACGGGTTTGCCACCGCGAAAGACCAGCTCAGGTTCGGTCATGGTCGTTTTCATGGAAGAGAAGCTAGCCCAACCGCCGTGCTGGGCGACGACGAAGTTGTCTGGGCGGAGCGGGCACCCCGCACCTTCAGGAATCTGACCATGCACCCTTCCATGGACAGCCGGGGGACAGGACAACCATTCGTAGATCTGGCCTTACTCCGGCCGGTCGTGCTTTGCGCCGCGGCAAAGAACCGGCTGGACCGACATCACCCTGCACACTCCAGTGCTGTGGTGAAGCGGGTGGCGAGGTGGGCGTTTTAGATTGTTCTGATCGCCTCCGTTCCTGCCGTTTTGCTGTTCCAGCGAGCCTCCCGGAGCGACCAGACTTCCACACGCGCAGCACCCATCCTCCATTTTCCGGAATTCAAGACCACCACGACCAACCGGATCGCTGTCTTCAGGGGCGGGCTTCTGCACGCCCGTGACTTCCTCCGCCTTTCGTGTGGAGTCACCTCGGAGAACGGGGGAAGCGTTGCGCGTCGGAGCTTCCCGCGTTCCCTAGGGTTCGCCCACAGGCGCAGCGGGGGATATATGGGGGCGAGGTGGAACGCGCCCCTACCAAACTCAGGCGAGGATCCCGCGCACCACCTCGCCGTGGACGTCGGTCAGGCGGAAATCGCGGCCGGCGTAGCGGTAGGTGAGCCGCTCGTGGTCGAATCCCATGAGGTGCAGCATGGTGGCGTGGAGGTCGTGCACATGCACCGGCTGATCCACGGCGCGGAATCCGAACTCGTCGGTGGCGCCGTGGACATGGCCGCCCTTCACGCCGCCGCCCGCCAGCCAGACGGTGAACCCCCAGTGATTGTGGTCTCGCCCCTTGCCATTGCCCGGCGTCCCCGGGGCGGGCACCTCGACCGCCGGCGTCCGGCCAAACTCGCCGCCGCACAGCACCAGGGTGTCTTCAAACAGACCCCGCTGCTTCAGGTCGGTGAGCAGCGCGGCAATCCCCTGGTCCACCTCCCCGGCCAGACGCCGGTGGGCGTCGGCGATCATGTCGTGGCTGTCCCAGGGCTGCACGTCGCCGTGATAGCACTGCACCACCCGCACCCCGCGCTCGATCAGGCGCCGGGCGATCAGCAACTGGCGCGCCTGCACCGTGTCGCCGTACATCGCCCGGATGTGCGCGGGCTCCCGCTCGTAGTCGAAGGCATCGGTGGCCTCCAGTTGCATGCGGTAGGCCAGCTCGAAGGACTGGATGCGCGCCTCCAACTGCGGGTCGTCCCCGCGGTCCCTGCGGTGCGCCCCGTTGAAGGCGGCCAGCCAGTCAAGCTGCCGGCGCTGGGCGTCCCGCGACACGCGCGCATTGGTGATGTGGTCAATAAGCTGGTCCGGACGCGTCTGCTTCGTGTTGATGTGCGTGCCCTGGTACACGCCGGGGAGGAAGGCCGAGCGCCAGTTGGAGACATCGGACACCGGCAACCCGGGACAGAGGGCCACGAACCCGGGCAGGTTCCGGTTCTCCGTGCCCAGGCCGTAGTTGAGCCAGGCGCCATAACTGGGGCGCGACAGCCGTTCGTCGCCGCAGTTCATGAGGCGCATGGACTGCTCATGGTTCGGCGTGTTGGCGTACATGGAGCGGATGACGCACAGGTCATCGGCATGCGCCGCGGTCTTGGCGAAGATCTCGCTGATTTCGATGCCGCTCTGGCCGTAGGGCTGGAAGGCAAAGGGTGACGGCAACGCGGCGCCCAGCGGACGCTCCGTGGTCAGATTGCCGCCGGGCAGCACCCGGCCCGCGTACTTCGCCAGCGCCGGCTTCGGATCGAAGGTGTCCACCTGGGACGGCCCGCCGTTGAGGTAGATGTGGATGATCCGCCGGGCCCGCGGACGGAAATGCGGCGCCCGCGGGGCGAGCGGATCCCCGTCGGGCCCGGAGTCGGAAAGCAGCCGGGCATCCTGCAGCACACCGGCCAGCCCGAGCCAGCCGAGTCCGGTGCCCATGCGGCGCAGCAGGTCCCGGCGGGAAAGAGGCACCGAAGACGATTGGGGATCAGGACTCATGACGGAAGCCGCGGGGGAGGATGAACAACAAAGACGCGAGGACGCAAAGAGGAGGATGGTGGAAGTTCATTGCGATCGGATTGGTTCGCCAAAATGCGGTTCCCCCTCTCTCTCCACAGCCCTTGCTCCCCTGCTCCAACGTTGCGTCTTTGTCCCTTCGTTGTTCATTCCATTTCCTGGTCCGCGGGTCAGTCCAGGAAGACCGCATCGTTGGAGATCATGAGGGACTGGGCGAGCAATTCCCACGGACCGGGAGCGTCCTCCGATACGGGGGGCAGTTCGGCGACCCAGCGCAGGGTGTCTGTGGTCTCGGACGGCGACGGATCACGTCCCAGCACGCGCCCAAACAAGGCGCGGACGCGCCGCGCCGGATCGGTCTCTCCGGCCACGGTCGGCAGCGCAGCCAGCGCCCGTGCCTGTTCCAGGACAAAGGGCGAGTTCAAGGCGAAGAGGGCCTGCTGGGGGACGAGGGTGCGCGGACGCCGCTCCACGCATTGATCGGGCGCCGCGAAGTCGAAGGAGCGGAACAGCGAGGGCAGATTCTGACGGTCCACCAGTCCGTACACCGTGCGGCGCGCGTTCCATGCATCCGATGCCGCATCGCCCGGGAGGCCGCCCACGGTGGCATCGAGACGCCCGGAGATCCACAGCAGCGAGTCGCGCATGGATTCCAGATCCAGACGCCGCCGCGTCGGGACCCAGGGCGCAGGCTCCGGGTCACCGGGACGCGGCGTCCGGACCGCCTGGGCGTACGCGGCGCTGAGAACCAGCATCCGGTGCAGCGATTTCACCCGCCATCCTGACGCCATGAATTCCGACGCGAGCCAGTCCAGCAGGGCCGGGTCTGCCGGCGGTTCACTGCGGGCGCCAAAATCCGCAGGGGAGGCGACCAGCGGCTCGCCGAAGTGATGCATCCACACCCGGTTCACAAACACCCGCGCCGTGAGCGGATTCGACGGCGCAACGATCGCCTCCGCCAGGTCGCGCCGCCCGCTGCCGGCGCCAAAGGGCACGGCCTGACCGCCCTGAAGCACCCGGAGGAATCCCCGGGGGGTCTCCGGGCCGGGACGCGAGGGGTTGCCCCGCAGGAAAACGCGCGGCGCGACCGGCTCCGGCAGATCGCGAACCACCATGGCCCGGGCCGGAGGGCGATTCGTGGCATGCGCCGCCAGCTTGTCGAGGGCCATGACCAGCGAGCCGTAGCGGTCCTTCTCCGGACGCGACATGTGGTCCGGAGTCTCGCGCCGCGGGAAGGCCACTGGCGATTCGGGTCCGGTGACCAGGGCCAGCAGTTCGCGGTCCGCCGCGTCCAGCGCCCCGCTGGCGCCGCCGCCCTCCGAGCGCGAGCGCTCGTACACCGAGCGCAACAAGTCCCCATAGGCGCGGGCCACCGAGGCCCGGTTGGTCACGCCCGCATCCCGCAGCGCGGCGACCACCTTGGGATTCCAGGTCACCCCCGCCGGCGGCGCGAGGTCCGCCGGCCCTGCCTCCTCGGAAGCCATCCGCTGCGCCCAGAGTCCGAAGACCGGGTCCGTCGGTGTGGCACGTGCGGCGATCAGACGGCGGGTCCGCAGCATCAGCGCCGGACGAAAATCCTCGGGCGTCAGCGAGAGTCCAAACTGCGTGGTCTCGGTCAGATCCGGCTCCGTGGTGGCGGCGCGCACCAGATAGTCGCCCAGGCGCTGCCGGAAGACCTCGGTGAGCCGGACGAAATCGGCAGTGATGTGGTCCTCCAGTTCCTTGCGGGCCGCGGCCAACCGCGCTTCGAAGGCGGGACCGTCGGTTACGGACGCGGGATCCTCGATCAGGGGCAGGTCGCAGGGCCGCTCGG
>JAFLEG010000245.1 GCA_017302195.1 Verrucomicrobiota bacterium | reverse complement strand
AGGCGGCGGTGCCGGTGAACCTGCTGACCGTCAGCGTGCCGGTGCAGTACCGCATCCGCGACGTGCGCCAGTGGGGCTATCAGGCCGCGGAGCCCGGAACGCTCCTGGAGCGCATCGCCAGCGGCGAGGTGGTGCGGTACCTGGTCAGCGTCAACATGGACCAGATCATGAGCCACGGACGCCTGGACGCTGCGCGTGAGCTGAAGGAGCGCATCCAGCGCGAGGCCGATGACGCCCGGCTCGGTGTTGAAATCCTCTTCGTCGGACTGCAGGACATCCATCCGCCCGCCGGCACCAAGACCGTCCCGGTGGCTGCGGCCTATCAGCAGGTGATCGGCGCCATTTCCGAGAAGGAGTCCCGGATTTACGAGGCCGAGGGATATCGCCTGGAAACCCTGCCCAAGGCCGCCGCGCAGGCGGTCGCCCGCACCAACGCGGCCCACGCGGCCGCGACCCAGCGGATCCAGTCGGCGCTGGGCCGGCGCGCCCAGTTCCCGGGACAGCTCAAGGCCTTCGCCGCCGCCCCCAAGGTGTATCCGCAATGGGCCTATCTCGATGCCCTTACCAATGCCATCGCGCCCGCCCGCAAGCTGGTGCTGGGCGTGACCAACACCTCGGACGTCGTGATCCTCAACCTGGAGGACAAGGTGCGTCCGGACATGGGCGATATCGCCATTGACGAGCCCGACCGCAAGTAATCGCTCCCCATTTTCCAGATCTCCCGCCGCCTTCCGTCATGAAGAAAACCCGCCTCTCCCTCGCCATCGGCGCCCTGCTGCTGCTGGTGTTTCTGGCCCTGCTGTTCTGCTTCCAGGTGCGCACCACCGAGGTGGCCGTGGTGACCACCTTCGGACGCTACTCCCGCGACTACGAGGCCGGGCTGCACTTCCGGATGCCGGTGCCGATCCAGACCGTGCACAAGTTCGACCGGCGCCTGCAGAATTTTGAGAAGAAGTTCGAGGAAACCCTGACCAGCGACGGCAAGAACCTGCTGGTGACGGTGTATGTGGGCTGGAAGATCGCCGACCCGCGGAAGTTCCTGGAACTGTTCAACGGCAACTCGCTCAAGGCCGAGGAGGCCCTGGAGAACCTGGTGCGCAACGCCAAGAACGGCGTGATCGGACGCTACAAGTTCAGCGACCTGATCTCCACCGATCCCAAGCAGGTGAAGGTCGCCCAGATCGAGGCCGACATGCTCAAGGAAATCCAGACCACGGCCCAGGTCACCGGGTTGAACGTGGAGCTGGTGGGCATCAAGCAGCTCGGGCTGCCGGAGAGCATCACCACCAAGGTCTTCGAGCGCATGCGTGCCGAGCGGGACCGGCTGGTGAAGCAGTTCCAGGGCGAGGGGGCGGCCCGTTCTCTGGAGATCCGCAGCGCGGCGGACCGGGCCCGGGATGAGATCCTGGCCAAAGCCGATGCCGAGGCCCTCCGGATCAAGGGGGACGCCCTGGCCCAGGCCTCCAAGGAACTGGGCGTGCTGGAGCAGAATCCCGACCTCGCGGTGTTCATCCTCCAGTTGAACGCGCTGCGCGACTCCCTCAAGGACCGTTCCACGCTGATCCTCGATCAGAACACCACGCCGTTCAACCTGCTGACCGGCGAGAAGGTCCAGACCGTGCCGCCGCTGTCCACCCGCAACCGGTAATCCCGTCCTCCCCGCCGCCATGGCCGACCAACCGCAACCGCCGGGACAGTTCCGTCCGACCATCCAGCCCACCCGGGGTGCGGACGACGCCGCCAGCCAGGCGCTGAACGAGGCCCTGGGCAGCAGCTTCCTGCTGGTGCGCATCCTCGGGGTGCTGCTGCTCGCCGCCTTCGTCTTTTCGTGCGTCTTCACGGTGAACCCCAACGAGGTCGCCATCATCCTGCGCTTTGGGCAGCCCGTGGGCACCGGACCAGACCAGTTGCTCCGTCAGGGACTGCACTGGGCCTTCCCCTATCCCATTGACGAGATCGTGCGCATCCGCAGCGGCGAGGCGAAGACGGTCTCGGCCACCAATGCCTGGTACGCCACCAACGACGAGATGGAGGCCATGCAGCAGGGGCCGATGCCCAATCCGAGCCTCAATCCGGGCGTGGATGGCTACACGCTGACCAGCGACGGCAACATCCTGCACGTCCGCGCCACTATGACCTACCGGGTGTCCGATCCGGTGGCTTACGCCTTTCAGTTCAAGGATGTCGAACAGCTCCTGGCCAACTCCCTGAACAATGCCATCAACCAGGCCAGCGCCCGATTCACCGCCGACGCGGCGGTGTACAAGGACGTGGAGTCCTTCCGCGGCGCGGTCCGCAGCCAGATGGCGTCCCTCATCGAGCGGTATCGCTTCGGGGTGAGCCTGGAATCCATGACCGTCCAGGTGGCCCCGCCGGGCTACGTGAAGGAGGCCTTCGACGCCGTGCTCAACGCCTCGCAGGCCCAGTCGGAAACCGTCAGCAAGGCCCAGGGCTACGCCGACGAGCGCGTGCTCAAGGCCCAGGGCGAGGCCAGCCAGTTGCTCAACCGCGCCCTCTCGGAAAGCAACCGCCTGGTGCTGGCGATGTCTGCCGAGGCCCAGTATTTCCGGGACCAGATTCCCGCCTTCCAGCGGGACCCGTCGCTGCTGCGCTCGCGACTGCGCATCGAGGCGCTCGGACACATCCTCACCAATGCGCCGGACAAGTTCTTCGTCCCGAACCGCGCCGACGGCAAGGCGCGCGAATTCCGCTTCCAGTTGAACCGCGAACCGCAGGCCCCGGTGCGCAGGACCCCTGGCGACATGCCCCCTGCGGAGTAAGCTGAAAGGCCAGAGGGGTCCGTTCCCAAGGTCCGGTCCCCGCATCTTCCATCACCGCCATGCAAGTCACCTCCCTCCTCTCCAACCAGTCGGACCCGGCCTGCAGCGAGTGCGGCCACGATCACGGCGGGCTCGACCACTCGCACACCAACGTCAAGCTCACCCAGACGCTGCTGGGACTGATCTTCGTGCTGAACTCCTTCCTCGTGGACTGGGTGTTCCAGCGCGGCACCACGGTGGCCGGACTGAGCGCCATGATCGGCGCCGTCATCCTCGGCTTTCCCATCCTCAAGGTCGCCTTCCTTGACCTGAAGCGCGGACTCCTGAGCATCAATGAGCTGGTGGCCCTGGGCGTGCTGGCCTCCGCGGCGAGCGGTGATTTCCGCACCGCCGGCATCGTCGCCTTCTTCATGCTGCTCGGGGAGATCATCGAGACCCGCACCGCGGCGGGCGCCCGGGCCTCGATCGAGTCCCTGGTGAAGATCACCCCGACCAAGGCCCGGAGGGTCGTTGCCGGCAGGGAGGAGGAGGTGCCGGCGAGCGAATTGAAGGTCGGGGATGTCCTGCGCATCCGTCCCGGGGATAACATCGCCGGCGACGGCGTGATCCTGAGCGGCCAGGCCTCGGTGAACCAGGCCAGTATTACCGGCGAATCGCTGCCGGTGGACAAGGCGGTAGGCGACCCGGTCTTCGCCGGCACCATCAACCTGACCGGCGCGCTGGAGGTGCGGGTGACCAAGGCGGGTCAGGACACCACCATCGGACGCGTCCGCGAGCTGATCCTGGCCGCCGAGAAGACCAAGCTGCCCTTCATGCGGATCATTGACCAGTACATGGGGTATTACACCCCGCTGGTGCTGGTCATCGCGG
This sequence comes from Verrucomicrobiota bacterium, assembly GCA_017302195.1. Taxonomy (GTDB): domain Bacteria; phylum Verrucomicrobiota; class Verrucomicrobiia; order Limisphaerales; family UBA9464; genus UBA9464. The sequence goes on along the minus strand of JAFLEG010000245.1, from coordinate 3,076 downwards.
CGCTGGTCTGGGCCTTTACCCAGGATCTGGACCGGGTGATCGCCGTGTTGGTGGTCGCCTGCCCGTGCGCGTTCATCCTGGCCACCCCCACCGCGATGGTGGCCGCCCTGAGCGCCGCCGCCCGCCTCGGCGTGCTGGTGAAGAACATCGCCGACCTGGAGGCCGCCGCCCGCATCACCGCCTTCGTCTTCGACAAGACCGGCACCCTGACCTCGGGACGCCTGGTGGTCAGTCGGCTGAATCCGCTGGGCGGGGTCACTCCTGCGGAGTTCCTGCGCCTCTCGGCGAGCGTGGAGCAGTTGTCCAATCACCCCACCGCCCGCGCGCTGGTGCAGTTGGCGGAGGAGGCGGGCGTGCCGCTGGCCCAGGCTACCGAGTTCAAGGAGACCGCCGGACGGGGCGTGAGCGCCCGGGTGGAGGGACAGCGCATCATCATCGGCCGGGCGGCCTGGCTGAAGGACAACGGGGTGCCGGAGGAGTTCCTCAAGTCGGTGGACCTCGACGAGGCCGCCGGCTTCAGCCTGCTGTTCGTCGCCCGCAACGGCGAGTGCATCGGCTGGGTGGGCCTGCAGGACCAGGTCCGGGCCGAGGCGGCGGAGGCCATCAAGGGTCTTCAGGCCATCGGCATCCGGCGGCTGGCCATGGTCAGTGGCGACCGCAAGCCGGTGGCCGAGCGGGTGGCGGCCGAGATCGGCATGCCGGAGGTCGTCGCCGAGTGTCTGCCGCAGGACAAGGTGGAGTTCGTCAGGGCGGGCAAGGCCAAGGGCTACCGGGTGGCGGTGGTCGGGGACGGCGTCAACGACGCCCCGGCGCTGGCCGCCGGCGACATCAGCATCGCCATGGGCGCCGCCGGCAGCGAGGTGGCCATCCATTCGGCGACCATCGCGCTGATGAACAACGATCTGCGCCGCCTGCCCTTCCTCATCCGCCTATCGCGCATGGCGCGGTCGGTCATCAACCAGAACTTCCTCTTCGGCGTGTTCTTCATCATCGGCGGCCTCGCCGCCGCCACGGGCGGGTATCTCAACCCCATCGTCGCCGCGATCCTGCACAACGTCGGATCGCTCTTCGTGGTCTTCAACAGCGCCCGCCTGGTGCGCATGGGCGAGGAACTCGAGGCGTTCGTCGCCCCGGCACCCGTCCCCGCTTCCGAGCCGCGCGCGGGCGGCCCTGCCGTATTGACGCCGCAGGTCGCGTAGTTGCACGGTTCATGATGATGAATCCTGAAAAGCGCATGCCGCGTCTCCCTGACCACTCCAGGGCGGATCAAACCCATGCTGACGGCTCCGCGACGGTCCGGGTCGGGCGGATCGTTATCAAGCAGGGCGATGTACCGGCCGGAGACTCGAGGTCGGGGCGCTTGTCGTTTGCTGAAGCCCGGAATCGGGTGTTCACGGAGCATCGAGGCCTGCTCCAGAAACTGGCGCAATGAACGAGCAATCACGAAGCCCACGGGGTGGCCTGTCAGAGGACTTCATCGCGTTCATGCGGCAGCAGATGGAGGCATCAAAACAGCCGCCGACAAAAGAGGTCCTGATGTCCATGAAACCCAACCTGCGCACCGCATGCATCGTCGGTTGGGTGAACCAAAAGTTGGAGGCCCAGGGCTCGGCATCCCGGCGGAACCACGACAAGGTCTTGGCAGCATTGGAGCCAGTGACCGCCCGATTTTACCTGGCCCATTGCGTGGAGGCGGAGGTGGCGAATGGCGGTTTTGGACAGGTGCTTGGCAACGACCCTTGGATTGCGCCCCACCTCGAAGAAGCCGCGGAAGGATTCGAGTCGCTGACGCTCCCCCGGGCTGCGCTGGCGGTGCGGAAGTTGGCGAAGGCTGTTCAGAGGCGGCGCGTCCGGCCGGGCCGTCCCGCTGCCAGCAGCCCGGTCGTTGCCCCACGGACATGCGCTGCACTGGACCGCGAGTTCATGGGATTGGGCTGGTGTTTCGAGCGAGAGCGAGCGGCTTTCATCCGGCGGCATGCAGGTGATTTTCTCCCCCGGGACGCTGGCCAAACCAGTTCCAGGCAGGAATCGTGAGGACCTACAAGATCATGAATCCCGCTGCGACCAGTCCGGCCGTTTGCTGCCGTTAGCCCGAGCCGCCATGACCGCCATCTCATCCTCGCCATCCGCAGCTTCAGCCTCACCTGGCACCTCGGAGGTGGTCATCCGCGCTGCGGGACTGACCAAGGTGTTCAAGGACTTCTGGGGACGTCCCAAGGCCCGGGCGGTGGACAACGTGGATTTCGAGGTCCGCCGGGGCGAGGTCTTCGGACTGCTGGGTCCCAACGGCTCCGGCAAGAGCACCACGATCAAGATGATCCTCGGGCTGCTCTATCCCACCAAGGGCGCCATCACGGTGTTCGGCGAGTCGCCGCGCGACGTGAAGACCAAGGCGCGCATCGGGTACCTGCCCGAGGAAAGCTACCTCTACCGCTTCCTCAATCCGGGCGAGACGCTCGACTTCTTCGGCAACCTCTTCCACCTCGACTCCGCGGAGCGCCGCAACCGGGCGGAGCAGTTGATCGAGATGGTCGGGCTCAACCAGGCCCGCACACGCACCGTGGGGGAGTTTTCCAAGGGCATGCAGCGGCGCATCGGCCTGGCCCAGGCGCTGATCAATGATCCGGACCTCGTCATCCTGGACGAACCCACCGCCGGCCTGGACCCCATCGGTTGCCACGAGATCAAGCAGCTCATCATGGCGCTGGCGCGGCGTGGCAAGACGGTGATTCTCAGCAGTCACCTGCTCGCCGACGTGCAGGACGTCTGCGACCGGGTGGTGATCTACTACGGCGGGCGCATCCAGGCCCAGGGCACGCTCCAGGAACTGCTCGCGGAGCCGGACGAGGTGCGGATCACCGCGCCGGTGGTGTCGCGGGAGACGATGCAGAAGGCGCTGGAGGTGCTGCGCGTGGAAGCGGGGGAACGGGTCCGCGTGGACACCCCCACCCAGAACCTGGAGAGCTATTTCCTCGGCGTGGTGGAACGCGCCCGGGCCAAGGCCGACACCACCAGCGGCGCTACCAGCGGCAATCAGGTGGCCCAGTTCATCGCCGGCGGCCAGGCGGAACAGACC
>JAFLEG010000244.1 GCA_017302195.1 Verrucomicrobiota bacterium | reverse complement strand
TGGCAGACGGCCCACAGGTCGGACAGGAAGCGGTCGAAATTGCGGGCGGCCCGCAGATAGCGCTCGTAGTGGCCCTCGTGCGCCCAGTCGTCGGTCTCACCATAGGACACATACATCGCCCGGGGATGCAGCGTCCGCAGCGTCTCCAAGGCGGCGGCCCGGACAAAGGTGTCCAGCAGCACGCCATTCCAGACGGTGCGGCCATGCTCGACCACGTCGGTGAGCAGCGCAGGCACGGCCAGACGCCGGGTTCCCTCGGGCACGTCAAAGCCGCTCCACACCGGGAATCCGGCGCGTGGGGCGTTCAGGATCCAGGGAAGCACGTCCCAGTTGACCACCGCCGCCACCCTTCCGCCGACCTCCGGCGATCGCCCCAGCCACTCGAACACGTTGGTGTTCGCGTTGAGGTTCTTGTCATTGCTGTCAATCGCCGGATCAGGACGTCCGGTCAGAAACTCATTGTATCCAGGGTAGGAAAAGTTGCGCCCGTTGGTCACCCGCACCTCGCTGCCGGCGGTGCGGTTGCCGAACAACTGGCCCTGGCGCGCCACCGTGCCCCACAGGAAGGGGAACAGCACGGCACGCCGTTCCTCCGGCGTGGGGCGCCACAACTCCCGGCGCAGGGCATTGGTGTCGCCGACCGCCCCCCACTCCTTGCTGAGCAGCACCTCCTCAACGCCCTGGAAGACTTCCTGCCATCGCAGGCCATCCGTGCTGACCAGGATGACATTGCGGGTGCGCAGCGGCGCGGCATCCGCGGGCTGCGTCAGGAGGACGGTGAAGAGGAAGGCGGTCAGGAACCAGAAACGCATGGGAGGAGCTGGCGAGGAGGATGGCCGTCGCCTCCCAGACTCTCGGGTGCAGGGCTCTCCCAAGGCAATCCCCGGAAGCGGGGGCGATGTCACGATCCGGTGACCCGTCGCCGCGGTGGAATCACCGTCCGTGATCCCGCAGCCTCCACAGGGCCAGCGTGGTGAACACCAGCACCGCCATGCCGTGGCTGGCGATACCGAGTCCGATCCCGAAGGGGATCAGTTGCCACCGCGCAAACCACATCAGCGCGCCGCCCACCAGCAGGAACATCAGCGCCTCCCCGGTGAAGCACGCCCGGGCCAGGCCCCGCGGCGCGAGGGCGAGACGCCCGCCCATCCAGGCCCGGTAGGCCGGCTCGCCCATGGACCGCATGAGCCATGCGGACTGCAGGTTGCGTGCGGCCACCAGCAGGCTGGTCGTGGTCAGCGAGACCGCGAGCAGGGGCCAGCAGGCGGCGCCCGCCACCAGGAGGACATTGACCGGAAGCCCGAGGCGCCACCCCAGACGGCGGGCCACCGGATTTCCCTCCAGCAGCAACCGCGGCGTGGCCAGAAAGGTCGAACCCAGATCGCAGAATCGTCCGAATCCCACCACGGCGGCCATCAGCCACCAGGATCCCGAGCCCGGGGCAAGCAGGTCCTCAAGGCTCACGGGCGCATCCCCGGAAGACCCGACATCACCGATGAGGACGGCATCACGGGGTGCCGTAGATGCTTCCCGGGTCCTGGAGCCGCGGCTCGGTCTCCGTCCATCCACCGCCGCCGGGGCTCACGCTGCGGAAGAAACAGCTCCGATACCCCTCGTGACAGGCGGCGCCGGTCTGGTCCACGCGGATGAGCAGCGTGTCGCCATCGCAGTCGAAGGCCAGGTCCCGCACCACCTGCACATGACCGCTCGACTCCCCCTTCATCCAGAACTTCTTCCGGGACCGGCTCCAGAACCAGGTCCGGCCGGTCTCCAGGGTCTTCTCCAGGGAGGCGCGGTTCATCCAGGCCATCATCAGCACGCGGCCGGAGGCAAAGTCCTGGATGATCGCCGGGATCAGTCCGTCGGCATTCCATTTCAGTTGATCGTAAACGCTCATGGCAGTTTCCGGCACTCAGCGGGAGGGAAGGAATCCGAAGACCACGGCCGCCACCAGGCAGGCCAGCGCCGCCACATGATTCCACTGCGGCCGCACGCTGAGATAGGTCATGGCAAATCCGATGAACACCGCGACGGTGATCACCTCCTGCAGGATCTTCAACTGATAGGGATCATAGCGCTGGCTGCCCCAGCGATTGGCCGGCACCTGGATCACGTACTCGAAGAAGGCAATGCCCCAGCTCACCGCAATCGCCATCCACAGCGGGGCGCTGCGGTATTTCAAATGCCCATACCAGGCAAAGGTCATGAACACATTGCTCGCCACCAGCATCAGCACCGGAAGCCACCAGGAGTAAATCCACGTCGGCATGGTCACGTCACCTCGCCTCACATCCACCGTTCAAACGCCGCACCGGAATGCCCTGCCCGGCCAGATGGTCCTTCACCTGTCCCACGCTGAAGTCACCGAAGTGAAAGATGCTGGCGGCCAGGACGGCATCCGCGCGCCCGGCCAGGAGCACCTCCGCCATGTGCTGCAGCGTTCCGGCCCCGCCGCTCGCCACCACCGGAACCCCCACGGCCTCGCTCACGGCACGGGTGATCTCCAGGTCGAAGCCGGAACGCGTGCCGTCCGCATCAATGGAGTTCAACACCAGCTCCCCGGCACCCAGGGCGACCGCCTCCCGGGCCCAGGCAATGGCCTCGCGTCCGGTGGCCTCGCGTCCCCCGCGGGCAAACACCTCCCAGCGGCCGGGCGCGGTCCGGCGGGCGTCAATGGAGACCACGATGCACTGGCTCCCGTATTTCTCGGCTCCGGACCGGACCAGCTCCGGCGACGCCAGCGCGGAGGAATTGATGCTCACCTTGTCCGCCCCGGCGCGGAGCATCACCCCCATGTCTTCCACCGTCCGGATGCCGCCCCCGACCGTCAGCGGCATGAAGCAGCAGTCGGCCGTGCGCTCGATGACGTCCACCATGGTCGTCCGGCCATGAGCGCTGGCGGTGATGTCGAAAAAGACCATTTCATCCGCGCCCTGCTCATTGTAGCGCATCGCCAGCGCCACCGGGTCCCCCACGTTGCGCAGACCGCCCGCTTCGGCGCGCCCGAACTGCACGCCGCGGGTCACCTGCCCGTCGTGGACGTCCAGGCAGGGAATGACACGGCGGGCAAGCACGGGATCGGGGTGGGAAGGAAGCGGAGATGAAAAAGCCCGCCACATGGGCGGGCTCAGTGGCACGGGTGGGACGGCTTCAGGCCGGACCAAACTTGCCGTCGTAGTTCTTAACCTGCTTGTCCGTGTAGAGGAAGGTATTGAGGGAGTTCATCGGGTCCTTGGCGCTGAACACATAGCCCAGCTTGCCAACTGCGGCGAGGATCTCGGCCTTGGGCAGCGGCTTGGACTTGGTAACGGTGAGCACCGCCTCCCGGAGCGACATGGCATTGCGTGCCCGTTTGCCCCCACGGCGGGGACCCGGGGAACGGCCCGGACGCCTCCCGGAGGGTTCCGTTGCCAGACCGCTGACCGCAGCCACGGTGGCCGTGGCCACGCCCAGAGCTTCATTGATTCCCTTCAGCTCGGCCTGAAGCTGGGCCTGGCGGGCGAGGAGGGATTCCCGCAGGGCAACAAACTGTTTGAGAGGATCTCGTTTCATTTCGGACCGGCATCTTATCAATGCCGCACTTAATGACAAGCAATTATAATTGAGCGCAGCGGGCCTGCGTTCGCCAGTTGACCCGTCACGGGAACTGTCCTTGAGTTGTTCCATATGAAGTTGATCGCCTCCGGGGTACCGGCTGCAGTGGCGTGTGCCGGACTCCTCTGTGGATGCGCCTCCGGCGTCCAGAACCCTTCCGGGGTCCCGGTCACGGTCCTGAAGCCGGATGAGCAGGGATTCATCGCGGGATCCGGCATCGAATCCCAGGATCTGGTGGCCGTCACCGACCGCATGGCGCGCAGCCTGCCCGGCACCCCGGAGATCCAGAACTTCAACCCGCCGCCGCCGCGCATCGTGCTGCTTCCCGTCGAGAACGAGACCCGGTTTCCCATCAACAAGGACCTGTTCACCACCCGCATGCGCGCCCTGCTCAACAGCCAGGCGCAGGGGAAGATCCGGTTCCTGGCCCGGGACCGCATGACGGCGCTGGAGCAGGAGCGCACACTCAAGCAGGAGGGCAAGGTCACCTCCAACACCGATCCCAATGTTCAGGAGTTCAAGGGGGCGGACTTCTTCCTGACCGGCAAGCTGCAGGGCCTCACCACCCAGGCCAAGGGAGGGGTCAGCGACTATGTGCTCTACTCGTTCCAGCTCATTGATCCCCGGACCAGCGAGATCCTCTGGGAAAACTCGGCCGAGGTGAAGAAGCAGTCCGTGGAGGACGCCGCCTACCGGTGATCCAGTTCCTGCGACAGTTCTGGCAAAATGCCGCCGCCGGCTTGGTGCTGGCCGTGCTCGCCGGCTGTGCGTCGGTCAGTCCGGAGGAACAGGCACGCCGTGACCGGGTGCTCCGGGACTACGAAGGCGGGCTGACCGCCCTGCGCGCCGGCGACTATGCGACGGCGCGGTCGGATCTGGATGCCGCCCTCTTGGTCCTGGGCGCCAACACCGCCGGGGATGCCTCGGCACGGGAGTCCCGCGGCTACTTCAATTCGGAGTCGGTGAAGACCTTCCGCGGCGAGCCCTATGAACGGGTGATGGCGTGGTATTATCGGGCCATCCTGTACTGGATGGACGGAGAACCGGACAACGCCCGCGCCGCGCTGCGCAGCGCGGCGGTGCAGGACACCGACCCGGAGAACGGCAAGGTGCAGTGTGACTGGGTGCTGGTGGACTATTTGGACGGTCTGGCCACGGCCAAGCTGGGAGGCGACGGGCAGGATGCCTGGCGGCGCGCCGAGACCAACGCCCGCCTGAACCGGCCTCCCCCCTACGATCCCCGGGCCAACGTGCTCTTCTTCCTCGAGATGGGCCGCGGTCCCACCAAGTACGCGGCGGGGGAGTACGGCGAGCAGCTCAGGTTCCATCCGGGCAGCGCGCCGGATCCCGTCGCGGTGATCCGCACTGCCGGACAGACGGTCCGCGCTGGCGCCTTCGACGACCTCACCTGGCAGGCCACCACCCGGGGCGGCCGGGTGATGGATCATGTCCTCCAGGGCAAGGCCGTCTTCAAGGGCGCCACGGATGCCGCCGGCACGGCCGCCATCGTGGCCGGCACGGCCGTGGCCATCGCTGGAAACTCCAACGCCAGCCGCAACGCCGGCATGGGAATCGCCCTGGCCGGCCTGCTGACCAAGGTGGTCAGCGCCGCCACCACGCCCGAGGCGGACACCCGCCAGTGGTCCAATCTGCCCAATCTGCTGTCCTTCGCGGCCCTGACACTGCCGCCCGGCGACTACGAGGCCACCGTCGAGTTTCAGTCGCCCTCCGGACAGACCCTGGTGACCCGTCAGGCAAAATTCCAGGTCGTGGCCGGACGCGACACGGTGCTTTTCCTCAGCGATCGAAACTCGTAACACTTTCCCCATGCGCATCACTCCTCTGCTGCTTCCCATCGCCACGCTGTTCCTGGCGCTGGCCGGATGCGCCAGCCACCAGGGAGCCTATGCGCCGGCCGACGCCTCAAAATCCAATCAGGAGCTCACCGCCAAGTTCGTGCTCATGGACCCTGGCGCCCAGACCTCGGTCACCAGCAGCGGCCTCCAGGAAACCCGTCTGGGCGACGGCCGGCTCCAGGTGGCCTGCATCCTGCAAAATCGCGAGAATCGCCGCATCCAGGTGCAGGCCCAGTGTGTCTTCAAGGATGCCGCGGGCTTCTCCACCGGGGATGAAACCCCGTGGGAGAACGTGATCCTGACCGAAAACGGCATGGAAACCGTCACCTTCACCTCCCTCAACAGCCGGGCTGCCGCCTATACGGTCCGGGTGCGGCAGGCCCGCTGACCCCCCCTTTCTTTTTCCATCACCTCCGATCCCATTCCCATGGTCTTTCGCCAACTCGCCGCCCCCCTCCTCGCCATCGTCCTGCTCGCCGGATGCCAGTCCAGCGGCACCGGCACCCGCGACTACGTGCTTCTGCTCACCAGCGCGACCCCGGTCACCTTCTCCGGGAAGATCCGCGTGGACGGAAAGGAACAGGCCGTGTCCGGCACCACGCCGGCGGAGTATCGTCTGGCCGGAGGGCGCATTGATTACCACCTGACCCAGGGCCCTGAAAACGGGCTGCTGACGGTTCAGATCCGCACCCAACCGGACGCTGATTCGGTCGAGTCCGTGTCCTCCTCCACCGGCCCGAACACCGCGCTGCAAGGCACCTCCAAGATCCGGGACATCTGGGCCTGGACGCATTGAGGTTCGGGACGGCATCCGGAACCCGCGGTCGCCGCCAACCATGAAGCTGCTTGGAGTCATCCCGGCGCGCTATGCCTCGACCCGGTTCCCCGGGAAGCCGCTGCACCCCATCGCCGGGCGTCCCCTGCTGGAACGGGTCGTGGAGCGCTGCCGTCTGGCGCGATGCCTTTCCGATGTGATCGTCGCCACCGACGATGAGCGGATCGCCGAGGTCGCGCGGAGGTTCGCCCGGGTGGAGATGACCCGCACCGAACATCCCAGCGGCACGGACCGCATCGCCGAGGTCGCGGCACGCCTCCCTGCCGACGGCTATGTCAATGTGCAGGGCGACGAACCCCTGATGGACCCGGCCGTGGTGGATGCTGTGGGCGCCCTCCTCGCCACGGCCGAAATGTCCACCGCCGCCACCCCCATCACCCAGGTCGCCGAGTATTCCAGTCCCAATGTCGTCAAGGCGGTGGTCGGCAGCCAGGGTCTCGCCCTCTACTTTTCCCGGCGTCCGCTGCCGTATCTCCGGGACCTCGCCGAGGCCGGCGCAGAGGTCCAGTGCGCCGCCTTTCC
>JAFLEG010000243.1 GCA_017302195.1 Verrucomicrobiota bacterium | reverse complement strand
AGCGTCCCGCTGGCCATCCCGCGCACCGCCCTGGAGATGCGGCGCCGCGGATGGACCGCCGAGGCTGTGGATCGGGTGGTGTACCGCAATCCTGTGCAGTTCCTCCGGCAGAGCCCGAAGTTTTCGCTCTCCGAGTGATGCCGATCACCTCCCCGCCTAAGGCAAAACGCCAGCGCTGAAGTACAGCGTCAGATTTCGGCTCGAACCTTTCGGCGCAGAACAGCAATCTGCCTCCACGCCATGATTCAGCGGATTGCCATCGAACAGTTCAAAAGCTTGAAGCATGTGGATCTCAAGTTGGGATCGCTCAATCTCTTGATCGGGACCAATGGCAGCGGCAAATCAAACCTTCTCGATGTGTTGCGGGTACTTCGTGGTATCGCTGCAGGGTATCCGCTCAAGGAGCTTTTTGAAGGCAATGGCCGCACGGCCTCGGGTGACGCCGGACTTGGCATCAGGGGAGGGTTGGATTTGGCGCAGTCCCGAGGTCAGAACTCTGAAGAAGACCAACGTCTGAAGCCGGACATTGGCCTAAGGGTGGATCTTGAGAACCGTCTCGGACTCTTGCGTTATGAAATTGAATTCGACAGCACCGGGGCGGTAAACAGCGAAAACCTTTGGCAAGCCGGAAGGGAGGTTTTCAAGTATGCCGATCGGGAAGGGTATTTTCTCCAGGCTGGCTCCAATACTCTTTCCGCCATTTACCCCAACGCGTATCTCGGATCGCAGATCATCCTCGCGTTCCGCTCGGGACTGGTGGATATCCACCACCAGGAATTGGTTCAGGCGTGGAGAACTCAACTGCTGAGGACACAGCTTCTTGAGCCAGATCCGAGAGTGCTCCGGCAGTACGGATCGACCACCAAAGAACCCCGGATGGGCGACCATGGTGAAAATTTTGCCTCATTGGTCCGTGACATCTGCTCGGATCCGGCAAGGAAGGAAGGTTACCTGGGCTGGCTGAAAGAGCTTCGTCCTCTGGAAATTGAGGACGTCATGACACGGAACGGTGCACTCGGAGAACCGCTCTTTTTTGTCCGGGAAGGAACACGGGAGCTTCCTTCCGCGGTGTTATCGGATGGGACATTGCGATTTGCCGCGCTCGCTGCCGCATTTTTTCAGACGGACATGCCGGAGGTCCTCACCATAGATGAGATCGAGAATGGCATTCATCCCGGAAGACTACGCCTTTTGCTGCAACTGCTGCGCCAGCGTGCGGGTCAGACGCAGACTCAAGTCTTTGCCGCCACGCACTCCCCGCTGCTGCTGGATTGGCTGACCGAAGAGGAATGGCAGACCACCTTTTTCTTCCATCGGGATCCATCGACTGGCTTTTCCTCAATCACCCCTCTGGTGGACCTGCCAGGATTCCGCAGCGCCGCGAAGCAAGGTCGGATTGGTCAGCTCTTCGCCGAGGGATGGATGGACTTTGCCCTATGAGCCTCAAGGTGCTCGTGATTCCGGAGGATCCCACCTACAATGGCGCGATTCTTCAGCCGCTCGCGGAGCGGATGCTGGCAGAGATTGGAAAGCAGCAGGCCAGAGTCAAGGTGCTGACCGATCCGAAGCTCGGTGGCATTGAGCAGGCCCGTCGAGCCATCCGAACCGAGTTGCCTGACCGTTATCGGCATGTGCCACTCTGGTTGTTTTTTCCCGACGCGGATGAAGCGGGAGAAATGTCCCAGTTGGAGGGCGAAATGCGTCAGATGGGCATCGCGCTATTCGGCTGTGCTGCCCAACCGGAGGTTGAAGCGTGGCTTCTGGCCGGTCACCGGCAGCGGCTTGGAGTTCCGTGGTCGGAAGTGCGGCAGCATTCACGGCTCAAAGAGGAGGTCTTTGCTCCATTCATCAATGCCTACGGCAACCCGCGTTTGCCGGATCAGGGGCGGGCAAAGTTGATGCAGGAGACACTTGGCCAATACCGTGGTCTGCTGAGCTGTTGTCCGGAGTTGCAGGATCTCGAACAGCGACTGCGCCGTCATTTGGGAGCGGCTTGAACAAGTGGAAGCGGGCGCCTCTGCGAACGGCAGGATCTACCCGCCTACCTTCAATGGTGGGCGCGGTTGGTCATCCCGGAGGGGCCAAGTCGCACCCCGTCACCAGCGGACCACCAGGCGTCCGGCCTCCACGGCCACGCTCTGAATGTTCTGCGCCGGAGTGATGGTGAGGAATCCCTGGGTGCTGTCGGCGGGAATGTCCGCGGAGACCGTGCGGCCCGCCTCATCCACGGTGATGCCGGTGAGCGTGGCGCCGGTCATGCCCGCGGGCGGTGTTCCGGAGACCTGGAGCGATGGCACCGCAAGGCGCACGTCGTCCATCAGGAATGTGCCGCTGAGGCCCCCGGATTCGGCGGTGCCCTGCCATCCCTGCACCAGCAGCCGCCATTGAACCAGGTTTCCGATGTCCACGGTCGAGGTGTCTCCGAAGCCATTGAGTCCGGACTGCACCGTGGTCCATTCGCCCGAGGTCACCACCCCTCCGGACGTTACCCAATGAATGGCCCGCCCGTTGGCGTCAAAGAACGAGAGCCACACGGAGGTGCCCGCATCCGCCGCAGCCGCGAGGGCGGGATCGCCCTTGAAGCGGAATGAGGCCACCGCATTGGAGGGAAAGGAGAACGGGGCGACCACGGCGGAGCGCACGCTGCCCCAGGGGTACTGGCCTGCCGCGAAGGCGATGTCGAGCTGGAGTGCCCCCGTTCCCTGGGGGGCGGCGCCAGCCAGGGTGGCCGCGGTGGTGGTGGCCACCGGACTGGTGACCGCCGAGTAGAATCCGTTGAGCGCGGCGGAGTCGGCATAGCCTTCGAAGTCGTCAATGAGCACCCGCGGCGCCGAGGGCAGCGGGAACTCGGTCAACGCCGTGTTGCGGATCATCACCTCGTCGAGCAGGACGGTCGCCGAGTACTCGGCAAGCGCCGCCTGGCTGCCGTACTGGAAGAAGGCGAAGCGGACGATCTGGTTCAGGTCGGGAAGCGCCGCGGAGTTCCACGGCTGCTCGATTGCCGAGGCGGGAAAGTTGAGCACCTTCCATTCGGCGGTCTCCGGCACCTCGGCACCCCAGCGTCCGAAGTGGCCCTCGGCGTCGTACACGTAGAGGTAGAGGTTGTGGAAGTCGGACGCGGCGAACGCCGGATCCCCTTTCACCCGGAACGTCACATACTGCGCGGCGCCGATGGAGACCCGGGTTTCCAGGAGCGGCCCGGACACCGATTCCGTCACCCATTCCGCACTGGCGAAATTGAACTCCAGCTTCATGGACTTGAGTCCGGTCGAACGCGGCGACACATCGTCGCTCAGGGAAGCCAGGGTCCGCGGGCTCGCACCCCAGGAAGCGGCCAGCGTCTCGTCGTCCGCGTATTCAAACCCCTCGACCAGTTGCTCCTGTGGCGGGGCCGGGTCCGTCAGCGGGGTATTCCGCACGGCCAGCTCGTCCACCTCGATGGTCGCTGAGTAGGCCGCGATGGCGGCCTCGGAGCCGTACTGGACGAATGCGAAGCGCACGATGTTCCCCAGATTGGGCAGCGCGGTGGAGTTCCAGGGTTGCTCGATGGTGGAGGCGCGGAAGTTGAAGATCTGCCAGTCCCCGCCGGTGGGCACCGGGGCGCCCCAGCGCCCGAAGTTCCCGGCGCCGTCGTAGGCGTAGAGGTACAGATTGCGGAAGTCCGCGGCGGCGAATGCCGGGTCTCCCTTGATCCGGAAGCTCAGATACTGGTCGAAGGCGATGGCGATCGGCGCCGGCAGGTCCGGACCCGTGACCAGTTCGGTGGTGAAGGCGACGGACGGAAACTCGAACCGGACCTTCAGCGCCTTGGCGCCGGGAGCGGCCGGCGCGATGGCCGTTGAGAGATCCAGCGTGGCGTTGGCGCTGGGAACCCAGGCCGCGGACAGCGCGGCGGTGTCCGCGTACTCAAAGGCGTCCACCACCTGCTCCACCGGCGTGGCGGGGGGCACCAGGGGGGTGTCCCGCACCGCGAGGTCATCCAGGCTGATTGCCGCGGCATAGGCGGGAATCGCCAGTTCGCTGCCGTACTGGAAGAAGGCGAAGCGGACGATCTGGTTCAGGTCGGGTAGTGCCGGGGAATTCCATGGTTTCTCCATGGTGGACGCCAGGTAATTGGCCACCTGCCAGCGGTCGGATACCGGGACCGGAGCGCCCCAGCGTCCAAAGTTCCCGTCCACATCGTAAGCGTACAGGTACAGGTGCTTGAAGTCCGCGGACCGGAATGCGGGATCGCCGAGCACGCGGAAGGTGAGGTACTGGTCCGGCCGGATGGCCACCGGCGTTTCGAGGACCGGGCCGGTGAGGGTCTCGGTGGCGAATGCGGTGGAGGGAAACGAAAACTCCACGCGCAGGGCGCGGGTGCCCCCGGAGTCGGAGGAAACTGCCTCGGTCACCCCGATCAGCGCGCCGCCACTGGCGGTCCAGACCGCCGAAGCATCCTCGGCAGTCGGGTACTCAAAAGCATCCACCACCGTCTGTGCCTGGAGGGACGAGACGCCGGCGCCCAGGAAACCAAGGGCCGCGGCCAGCAGGGGAAGGAATTTCAGATTCAGCATCGCCAGCCACTTGCCCGCTGGCCGCCGCGACGTCAAGCCGCCGGACATGCACCGGGGAGAATTCTGCTCATTCACTCCGTCGCCAACCGCAGTCAGAGATCCTTCCGATAGAGTCCAACCGAGACCACCTTCGGTTGCTTTCGATACGCTTGGAACGATGCTTGGGGGGTAATCACGCTGACCGGCCTGATGCGTGACTCCGCGAAGCAGCGCTTCGCGGCATCGGAGGATGCGCGGGACCGGGGCGCTTGAACCCAACGCTCCTCCCTCCATCAGAGGCTCCCATTGATGGCCGTGCGGAGGTGATTCATGTTCACTTCGCATGACGCGTTTCGCCTGGATCAGCTCCTCCAACAACATGGATCTCCGGTCGGACCCCGATCCTCGGTGGCCCCGGCTGCGGCGGTGGCAGCCCCATTGGTTTCGGATCTCGGATTGACGGTCGGGAGTTCGTCCGAAGTCCGTGGGACCGCAGGCGACATCGTCCCCTCCGAAATGGCGTCCTCTTGCTGGAAGGTTATCGGTCAAACGATAGTTTTCCGGGGAAAGTTATCAGTCGGCTGATAACTTTCCGGAGCATGGAACCCCGGTATCTGGCAGGGACGCTTCGGGAGGACGCCCTGGCGCGGGGGAAAACTGCGTTTGTCTCGGGCCCGAGGCAGGTGGGCAAGACGACCCTGGCAAAATCCGTCCTGGAGACGCCCGGCAACTACTACGTTTTCGACGACGAAACATTTCGCCGGGCATGGATCCGGTCGGCGGCAGGCCCCATCGAGGGCCGTGGCCCCGGGCCGGTGGTCCTCGACGAGATCCACAAGGACCGCCGCTGGAAGTCAAAGCTCAAGGGGCTCTACGACGCGGCGCCCTCGCCGGTGCCCCTGATTGTCACAGGGAGCGCGCGTCTCGATCTTGCGCGACGGGGGGCCGACAGTCTGCTGGGTCGGTACCTGCCGTATCGCCTGCATGGGTTCACCACCGGAGAGGGGGCACATCCCCCGGCTCCGGATGCATGGCAGCCGGGTGGTGATCCGCGGTTCCCCTGGGAAGATCTGCTTCGGCTGGGCGGATTTCCCGAACCGCTGCTGGGTGGGGCGGAAGGGCAGGCCCTGCGCTGGAGCCGGCTGCGCCTGGAGAGGATCGCCCTGGAGGATTCGCGGGACCTGATGAACATCTCCGACCCGCAGGCGCTGATGAATCTCCTGGAGCTGCTGCCCTCGCGCATCGGATCGCTGTTGTCGGTGCGGTCGCTCCACGAGGACGTCGGCAAGGCCTATGCGACAGGGCATGATTCTCCCCCCCCGGGGCCATACGCGTGATCAGGAGGTATCTGATGGTGACCAGAGCCCCGCACCCCAGGAGGTTAGCCTTGTCGAAAGTGGAGACGCACTCCTCTGGAGATGCTCAGTGCCCCGGGAGAAAGCGCAGTCTCCGAAGGTCACGGCACCAGCCGGACCCGGTAGAATCGGGTGAGATCCGCCGCCGGCAGTTCATCCAGGGCCGAGGTGGTGGATCCGACCGCCAGCCCCTCCGCCAGCCCGACGGCGTGCCACCGTTCTGCGTCCATGCCGAAGGCCACCTCCAGCAGGTAGAGCTTTCCCGGGGAGCTGGTCCAGGTGATGCGCATCGAACGCCCGTCGAGCTCCGGCGCCGGTTCCGCCGCGAGAATGCGCAGATGGGAATCGCGGTCCGCCGGATCCGAACCAGCGGCGACCTCGGCGCCGTCGGTGACGCCGTCCCCGTCGCTGTCCGCCCGGCCGGGGTCGGTGCCCAGTCCCTGCTCCTGGCGATCGGACAGCCCGTCACCGTCGCCGTCCCGGGCGCCGGTCTCCACCAGGGCCACCGCCTCGCTGGATTCGTGGCTGAAGACGAGCGGACTTGAAAGGACCACAGGATTAACCGACGCGAGGACGGCGAACTCCTGACCGGATCCCCCCGGATTCAGCACGACGAGATCCCCGGCCTCGAAGAAGCGTCCCGTCACGCCGAGCTCAACCTGCGGGGTGAGGAAAATCCGCGTGTCGCCCGGGACCGCTCCCGCAGCCAGCGAGGTGACGGGTGCCAGGTCGGCGATCCCGGGCTGGCCCAAGGCGATCACCTCCGCGACGGAGGCCGGGGTCCATCCGCGGTCCGGAGTCCAGATCTGAAGCGAGTGAAGGCCCGCCGGATCCGTGGGGCTCCTCGCACCCGGTTGCACGATGGGCCCGCCCGCGTGGAACGACAGGGGACGCGCGCCGTTGTTCGACCGCGCGATGCG
>JAFLEG010000242.1 GCA_017302195.1 Verrucomicrobiota bacterium | reverse complement strand
TTAACGTTTGCGGTATCTATCCATCCCGCGGGGCGAAACGCTCGATGATCTCCAGTGCCGTACGAATGTCCTGGCCGAACGTCATCGTGGAAAATCCCGCCGTAATCCACCACCCGGGTCAAAAGCGATACCCCAAATCGTTCTGCGGCTGGGAGTACCAGAGACCCCGGCCATGGCTCGAACGGATTGAGAATGATCATGGCCCAATCCAGCAGCGGACCGAATCGTTCGAAGCAGAGGATCAAGTCCAAGGTAAAGCCGTTGGCGGGGCCGGGCGCCACACCCAATCGCTGGGTGAGTCCCACCTCGCGCAGCGTTTCCATCGCGGACCAGACCCGATCACTGGTGTAGCCAATCTGGTCCGGATTGTGGAGCAACAGCAGGTCGAACTGGTTTGTCCGGCATCGTTCCAACGACTTTTCTGCGGCCATCCGGAGATAACTGGGGTAGTCGCCTGCATTTCGAAGTTGGGGATCGGAAAACCTTGGGTACCCCTTGGCTCCGTCCCTGCGAGCACTGTAGAAGTCGTGCCCAATCATTCCGATCAAGCAGTAGGAATCCCTGGGAAACCCAGTCAAAGCCTCTCCCAAAAGCGAATCCGCACCACCGTTATCGTAAACGTCAGCCGAAAGAAATGTGCGAACTCCGGAATCGTAGGCGAGGCGGATCAAATGAATCCATGCTTCCTCGGTCAGAGGTTGGCCGTAATTCATGAAGCGGCCTCCATTCCATGTACCGAAGCAGGTTCGAGAAACATCCATAGCGATTCTGAGGGCAGTTTGTACCCGGAGTGAATGGCCGGATGCAATCCCGTCCGCACCATTTTCACGTGCTGTTCCACATGGAACAGTGCTTGGCTCCACAGATTGTCTTCGTAGTCTGTCCGGGCTCGATGTTTGTTTATCCAAAACGCTATGATGTGATTGTCGTCGGCGCGGGGCACGCCGGAGTGGAGGCTGCCTTGGCCTCAGCCAGGATGGGATGCCAGACACTGCTGCTCACCATCAACTTGGATACCATCGGCCAAATGTCCTGCAATCCCGCCATCGGTGGCTTGGCGAAAGGCCATCTCGTTCGCGAGATTGATGCCTTGGGAGGGGAGATGGGCCGGACGACAGACCGGACCGGGCTCCAATTTCGTATGCTCAATACCCGGAAGGGCCCCTCGGTTTGGGCACCCAGGGCCCAATGTGACAAGAAGGCCTATCAGTTCCGGTTGAAATGGGTTTGCGAACGCCAAGCCAATCTTGACTGCAAACAAGGCCAGACAGTCCGACTGCTGCACCACTCGGGACAGGTGATCGGGGTGGAGACCTCATTGGCTGTCCAGTTTCTCTCCACGAGCGTAGTGGTAACCACAGGCACCTTCCTTCGGGGTTTGATGCATGTGGGCTCAAATCAGCAGGCCGGCGGGCGGGCGGGTGAAGCGGCCGCCACCAGCCTCTCGGGATCTCTCGCAGAAATGGGTCTCAATCTCGGTCGCCTGAAGACGGGTACCCCGCCGAGACTGGTGCGTCAGTCCATTGATTGGAGTCGTTGTGAAATACAACCCGGAGACCACCCGATTCCCTGGTTCACTTTCTGGAAGGACGAGCTCTGGAAATCGGAAATGTTCCACGTGGAACAAGGCAGTACGTTTTCAAGCACCCCAAAGAGCCCTGCTGATGATCCGGAGTCCCCCTATCCTCCCGGATCAATCCTCGCCCAGGCAGGCGGCCAAATACCCTGTCACATCACGTACACCACCGACCGCACGCGGGAGCTTATCCTGGCCAATCTCCACAAATCACCCATGTATTCTGGGGTGATCGAGGGGGTTGGGCCCAGGTATTGCCCCAGCATTGAGGACAAGTTCGTCCGATTCGCAGACAAACCAAACCATCAGATCTTTCTGGAGCCGGAGGGCATCGCCACCGACGAAATCTACGTCAACGGGCTCTCCACCTGCCTGCCTTTCGATGTCCAAATTGAAATGGTGCAAAGCATCATTGGATGCGAGCGCGCGGAGATCATGCGTCCGGCCTATGCCGTGGAATATGACTTCAGCGACCCCACTCAGCTTACGGCAGCACTGGAAACGAAGGTCTGCCGAAACCTGTTTCTTGCAGGCCAAATCAACGGCACGTCCGGCTACGAGGAAGCTGCTGCTCAGGGTCTCATCGCCGGGGTAAATGCCGCCCGGCGGGTCCAGGGAAAGTCCGCCATCACCTTGGGACGCGATCAGGCCTACATCGGGGTCCTGATTGATGACCTAATCACCAAGGGTACCACCGAGCCGTATCGAATGTTTACCTCCCGTGCGGAGTACCGGCTGTTGCTGCGCCAGGACAATGCAGATCTTAGGCTGTCCGACCTGGGACATTCGATTGGATTGCTCTCCGACTCAAACCACCGCCAAGTGGCCGCGAAGCGTACCGCCATCACCCGGGAGATTGAACGATTGGAATCCACCCGGATCGGGTCAGAAACCCTGGGCCGATTGCTGCGTCGTCCGGAGGTTCATTACAGAGATCTTCCCGATCGCGATCCCGAACTTTGCCAGGAGGTGATCCATCAAGTGGAAACCTCCCTCAAATACTCAGGATACATCGCCCGCCAGGAAGCGGAGGTCGCCCGGTTTCGTCTGGCTGAGCAGGATCACATCCCGGAATGGCTTCAATACGACCGTGTTCCCGGATTGCGTCATGAGGCACGTCAGAAACTCACCCAGTTTCGGCCAGCAACTTTTGGCCAAGCCGGTCGTATTTCCGGCGTCAGCCCATCGGACCTTAGTCTGGTCATGGTTTGGGTGAGGCGCGGGCCTCAACCCACGGCAGCAGCGACAGAAATAACCCAATGTGCCGCCGAGGAGAATCTGGACTCCGAGTCGGCTCATTCTCGGTGTTGCGGAGATCTATAACGTTACATTCATTGAAATAACCCCGGGTGTCAACCTTTCGGCACAGGAATGGCTTGCTGAACTCCATCCCCGCCGTTCATCGGCGCTTCATCCGGAGCCTTCACATGAATGCCGTTCGCCCGATTCCTTATCCACCGTCGCAACTGCAGCGACGTGCCACTCGCAAGCCGGTCAATTTCATCTGCATCGCGCCAGCCGCCCGGCTGGTCTGCCTCACCGGCGACTTCAACCACTGGAATCCCTCGGATCTGCCCATGGAACGGACCTTCGATGGCTCCTGGCGGCTGACCGTCCCACTGGGACATGGCAGTCACCACTATCAGTTCCTGGTGGATGGTCAGCCCACCAATGATCGCCGGGCGACCGGGGTGGCCAAGAAGCCTTCCGGAGACCGCGTGTCGTTCATCCAGGTGAGCTGACAGCCGGTAGATGGATTCGCGAAATCCTCGGTCTGCCCCGGAAATCCTCGTCCTCGCATCCACGCCGTGGTGAGAGAAGGTCGTGGGTCCCTCCGAACATTGCCGGGAGTGTCCGGCCCACCCAGAGGGTCACGTCCCCTCATAGACGTCCACGACCTTCGGTGAGACCCTGGGGTGCCCTTTGCAGCGCGCATGAATTTCGATTTCGCCACAGCCGCCCGGATTCTCTTCGGGGCGGGTCGTCTTTCCGAGTTGGGCAATGTGGCTCGCTCCTGGGGCAACCGGGCGTTGCTGGTCACCGGGACGCGCCCGGAACCCGGCGCCCGGGTTACCCAGCTCCTTCGGGACGCAGGCGTGACGAGCCACCGATATCCTGTGACTGGCGAACCGACGGTAGCCGCCGTGACGGAGGCGGCGATGGCAGCGCGCGCGCATCACGCCGAACTGGTGATCGCCATCGGGGGCGGCAGCGTGATGGATGCCGGCAAGGCCATTGCCGCGTTGGTGACCAATCACGGCGATCCGCTGGACTACCTGGAAGTCATCGGAGCCGGGCAACCGCTCCTGGTTGAGCCCCTGCCGTTCATCGCCATTCCCACCACGGCGGGAACGGGATCGGAGGTCACGCGCAATGCGGTGCTGGGATCGCCAGCGCACCGGATCAAGGTCAGCCTCCGGAGTCCTCGAATGCTTCCCAAGCTCGCCTTGGTGGATCCCGAACTCACACTGGATCTCCCGGAATCCCTGACGGCCACCACGGCTCTCGATGCCATCACGCAACTGATCGAGGCCGCCGTGTGCCTCGGGGCCCATCCGATGACGGACACGCTCTGCCGTGAGGGCCTGTTGCGGGCCGTGGAGGCCCTGCCGCGGGCGGTCCGGGATGGCTCGAACCTCGAAGCGCGAACCGATCTGCAGTTTGCCGCGCTGTGCAGCGGTCTGGCCCTGGCCAATGCCGGTCTGGGAGCCGTGCATGGTCTGGCCGGCCCCATCGGCGGACGGTTCCACGCGCCCCACGGGGCCGTCTGCGCCGCGCTGCTCACACCGATTCTGCAGGCCAATCTTGGCGCGTTGCGCGCGCGGGACCCGCGGGGTCCGGGCCTGATCCGGCTGCGGCGCGTGGCCCATTGGGTGACCGGTCGGCGCGACGCGACGGCTGAGGATTTGATCCCGGCGCTGCAGGCGCTCATCACGCCGCTCAAGGTGCCGTCCCTGACTCGCCTGGGTGTGGATGTGGCGGATTTCCCCGAACTCATCCGCCAGGCCCGTCGTTCCAGCAGCATGCAGGGAAACCCGGTGGTACTGACGGATTCCGAGCTGCTGGAAGCACTCAAGGCCGCGGGCTAGCCCCCCTCGGGCGGTGCCCCCGGGCTCCATTGCCCGTGCATGGACTTCACGGATCGTTCTGGCCCATGCTGGTCGCATGTTCGCCGAACCGGCCACCTGCGGTGTCGTGATTCCCTGCCACAACGAAGCGTCGTCCATCGCCTCCGTGGTTTGCGGGATCCGTTCGTTCATCCCCTGGGTGCTGGTGGTGGACGATGGATCCACCGATGCCACCGGGATCCTTGCCACCCGTGCCGGAGCCCGGCTGTTGTCCCGGAGCCGACGCGGTGGCAAGGGCCAGGCGTTGCGTCAGGGATGGACAGCAGCCCGTGACGCGGGATTCGAATGGGTGCTCATGCTGGACGGGGATGGCCAGCACGCCCCCGAAGAAGCACCGCGATTGCTGGCGGCCGCGTCCCTGCGGCGGCCGCTGATCATTGGAAACCGCCTCCCCGCCACCGCCATGCCCTGGCTGCGTCGCTCCGTCAATTCCTGGATGAGCCGCCGCCTCTCCCGTGTGGCCGATCGGCCCCTGCCGGATTCCCAATGTGGCTACCGCCTCGCTCATCTGCCCACGCTTCTGGACCTCGACATCGGCGCGCGCCACTTTGAGATTGAGTCGGAAATGTGCCTGGCCTTTGCCCGGGCAGGCCTTGCGGTTGAGTTTGTGCCGATCACCGCACGCTACGGCACCGAGCGCAGCAAGATCCGTCCGATTCTGGACTCCTGGCGCTGGTGCCGTTGGTATCTTTCCACGCGTCGGTCCCCCGCCACTCGGGTGCCCGGCAGGACTCCGGTCACCGCCGGATCTTCGGTCCAGCCCGCATGAATGCCCCCTGGTTCTCTCCCGCGGCAGTCGCACGCGCCGTGTCGCTCCACTGCAGTCACCTCCGGTGGACCGGACTCGATCTGCTTCGGGGGATCCCTGCCGTGCCAGACCTGGCGTCTGCCCTGTTTCACGCCCCATTCGTCGTCGTGGCGCATGGCCCGGAGGCGGATCCTTTGCTCAACTACGCCAACCAGGCTGCATTGGACCTTTGGGAGATGCCCTGGCAGGTCCTGATGCAGACTCCCTCCCGGTTGACGGCAGAGCCCATCGCTCGCGAGGAACGGGCGCGGCTTTTGGCGGAGGTGGCTCGCCTCGGTTTCATTGCCCACTATGCCGGAGTCCGCATTTCCCGCTCGGGGCGTCGCTTTCGCATCCGCGGCGCCACCGTTTGGAATGTGGACGATGCCGGGGGCCATCCGGCCGGGCAGGCGGCGATGTTCGACCGTTGGGAGTTCCTGTAAGCCTGGAACATGATCGCCCTGCTCCAGAACTTCGGGGGCCGTTTCCTCCGATCGGGTTTCCAATGCCTGTGGATTTCGTGGCTGCTGGGCACCGGTTTCGCAGCACCGGGTCCCTGGTTCCGCATCCAGGTGGTGGATGACTCTTCGGGACGGGGCGTTCCCAACGTGGAATTGCGCACGGTCAACGGGATCCGCCTCTGGACCGACTCCAACGGCCTGATTGCCTTTCAGGAGCCCGGACTGATGGGCGTGGACGTTTATTTTCATGTGGAGAGCGACGGGTATCGGCTGGAACCCGATGGCCTTGGAAATGCCGGCGTGCGGCTCCATCCCCTGGCAGGGGAGTCGGCTCGCATCGCAGTCCGGCGCTCGGACATCGCGGAACGGCTGTATCGGCTCACCGGGCAGGGCATCTACCGAGATTCGGTCCTGCTCCATGCAGAGACGCCGCTCCGGGAGCCGTTGATCAACGGTGGAGTGGCAGGACAGGACACCGTCGTGGCCACGGTGTATCGCGACCAGATCTTCTGGTTCTGGGGCGATACCGAACGCTTCTCGTATCCTCTGGGCAACTTCTCGGCCTCTGGCGCCACCTCGGGTCTGCCCGGTCGCGGTGGTCTGCCGCCAGATCGCGGCGTGGATTTTCGCTATTTCACAGGCGAGGACGGATTCGCGGCTCCCATGTGCCCCGGATTCGGCCCGGGCCTCCAATGGATTGAGTCGGTCTTCGTCCTCCCGGATGAAACGGGCACCGACCGCCTAATGGCCAGAGTCTCCAGTCAGAAGGGCCTGGAACCTGCCTACGCCTGGCACCTGGCGGTTTGGAACGACGACCAGCACCGGTTTGAATCGCGGGTTCGCTGGGATGTGACCGAGGGCCACG
>JAFLEG010000241.1 GCA_017302195.1 Verrucomicrobiota bacterium | reverse complement strand
GCTGGTGATTCAGGCCTTGGGGGAGCATCTGGAGCCCTGCTGGCGGTGCCGCCTCTGGATGCTCGTCATCGTGCGGCTGGCCTGGCCGGTTTCCCTGCCGAGCCCGGTCAGCCTGTTTAACTGGGTGGGAACGCCGGGGGTCCTCGATTCCCGCGGGACCGAGCCCGCCTGGAACGACGCCGAGTTGGTGCTGTGGACTCGGATTCTGGAGAATCCATGGATTCAGGGAATCTGGGCGTTGATCGTGTGCCTGCTGCTGGGACGACTGATGCTCTCGGCGCTCTGGGCCTGGTGGATCGAGCGGACCGCCCGGCCGCTGGATTCGTGGCAGACCTGGTGGATTCTGCAGAATTGCAAGACGGCCTCCGGTTGCACCACCCCCCTGGCCATCCTGGAGTCCCGGCGGATTCAGTCCCCATGTGTTCTGGGGCTTTTCCGGCCCCGCCTGGTGCTCCCGAGGGGACTGATCGCCGATCTCGATTCCGAGGAACTGCGGCTGGTCTTCCTGCATGAACTGGCGCACCTGAACCGGAGGGATCTCGTGCTGAACTGGCTGCTGGCCGCCGTGGAGATCATCCACTGGTTCAATCCGGTGGCCTGGCTGGTGACCCGCCAACTGCGGGCGGACCGGGAGGAAGACTGCGATGCCCGCGCGTTGGAAACCCGGCCGGATGCCGGCCGGGTGTATGGCGAGGTCATCCTGAAGCTCCTGGATCGCGTGGCGGTACCGGACTCTGGAGCGGCCCCTGCCATGACCTCACGGATGCTGGGCAGCGGGGACTCGGAACTTCAGCCGCTGCTTCACCGCATCCATGCCATCCGCCGGTTCCGCCCCGGATCCCGGCGCCGGTTGGTGGGCTTCTGCTCCTGGCTGGCGGTGGCGCTGATCGGTTTAACCGATGCCGAACCGATACGGCGCGGGGATCTGGCGCTCGACCCCGCTTCCGAATCCCTGATGGTGCGGCAGGCAGGCCCGATCCATATGGGGTGACCCCCTGCGGCGTGGCCCCAGGGGGCCCGAATCCCGGCGCGTTGCCCATGGCCCATCCCCGGAAAGCCTGCGGGATGGCTGTGGGGATCACTGCTGCTCACCGTCGGGGTTGAGGACGTTCACAGGGCGCGCAGGGGCACCAGAAGCATCGTCTCCCATGTTCCGCATTGAGTCGGGGGAAGGGATGGGTTTGAAATCTCCCGGTTGCCCGTGCTCACCCGATTTGCCAACCGGTTGTTCTGGTCCGCAGTGACGCTGCTGGGCACGGCGGTGCTGACCTTCCTGCTGATCAACCTGGTTCCGGGCGACGTGGCCCGGGTGATCGCGGGGCCGAAGGCCTCGCCGGAGGTGATCCAGCAGATCCACGCCCGGTATCACCTCGATGATCCGCTTTGGAAGCGCCTGGGCTTCTATCTGGCCCAGGTCGCCCGCGGCGATCTCGGGCAATCCTTTGTCACGGAGCAGCCGGTGGCGGAGGCGTTGCGCATCCGCCTTCCCTGTACCGCCGCACTGGCGGGCCTCGCCATTGCCTTCTGGATGCTGGCGGCGATTCCCCTGGGGGTGCTGACGGCGCGCTTCCGGGGCTCCTGGTTTGACCGGTCGGTGCTCGTCGTGGCGACCCTCACCCTGTCGCTGCCCGCCTTCTGGCTGGCGCGCATGATGCAGTACGGCGTGTCGTACAAATTGGGCTGGTTCCCGGTGGCCGGGTTCCGGGGCTTCCGTCACCTGCTGCTGCCGGCCGCCACGCTGGCCCTGCTGGCGGTGGGCTACTACGCCCGGTTGATCCACACCCAGATGGTGGAGGTGATGGACAGTCCCTACCTGCGCACCGCGCGGGCCAAGGGGCTCCCGGAGTCCGCGGTGCTGCTCCGTCACGGGCTGCGCAACGCGCTGATCCCGGTGGTCACGATTCTCGGCATGGATGTCGCCTTCCTGCTCGGCGGCGTGCTTTTTGTGGAGAATGTCTTCGCGCTGCCGGGCATCGGCATGCTGGCCGTGCAGAGCGTGTTCAATCTCGATGTGCCCATGATCATGGGCACGGTGCTGTTCAGCGCCGCCCTGGTGGTGGGCGCCAATCTGGTGGTGGATGTGCTGTACCGGTGGATGGACCCCCGGATCCGGTCCGGGGGAAGGGCCACGCCCGCATGAGCGATCCGCTGCTGGCGATCCGCGACCTGTGCCTGGAGTTCCGCACTGCCGGTGGCTGGGCTCGGGTGGTGGATGGCGTCTCGCTGACCATCCGCGAGGGCGAGACCCTGGCCCTGGTCGGCGAGAGTGGCTGCGGCAAGAGCGTCACGGCGCTGAGCATCGCCCGGCTGCTGCCCTCGCCGCCGGCCCGCATCGCCGGCGGGGAGATCCGCGTGGCCGGACGCGATGTCGTCGCCATGTCCTCCCGGGAACTCCGTTCCATCCGCGGCGGGGTGGTGAGCTATGTCTTCCAGGAACCGGGCGCCTCGCTGAACCCGGTGTTCCGGGTCGGGCGCCAGATCCGGGAATCGCTCCAGTTGCACCGTCCGGACCGCGCCACCGACGACGAGGTGGTGCGCCTGCTGAAGCTGGTGGGCATCCCGGCGCCGGAGATCCGGGCGCGGGATTATCCGCACCAGCTCAGCGGCGGCATGCAGCAGCGGGTCATGATCGCCATGGCGCTGGCCAGCGAGCCGCGCCTGTTGGTGGCGGATGAACCGACCACGGCCCTGGATGTCACCATCCAGGCCCAGATTCTGGATCTGCTGCGGGATCTCCGGAAGCGCCTGGGCATGGCGGTCCTGTTGATCACCCACAATCTGGGCATTGTCGGCGACCTCGCGGACCGCGTGGCGGTGATGTATGCCGGACAGGTGGTCGAGGAGGCGCCGGCGGCCGAACTGCTGCGGTCCCCGCGGCATCCCTACACCCGGGCCCTCATGCAGTCCGTGCCGGAGCTGGGACATGCCTCCGAGCGGCTGCGGGCCATCCCGGGGACCGTGCCGGCTCCCGGGCGATGGCCCTCCGGATGCCGCTTCGCGCCGCGGTGTCCGGTGGTTCGCCCGGACTGTTCGCAGTCGTCTCCCCCGCTTCTGGAGGTTGCCGCCGGCTCCCGTGTCCGGTGTCCGTATTGGAACGTCTGACCGCCCATGCCCCTCCTCGAAGTCCAGGACCTCCGCGTGCACTTTCCGGTGAAGCAGGGCGTGTTTGCCCGGGCCTCCCAAACGTTGAAGGCGGTGGATGGGGTGAGCCTGGCCGTCGGGAGTGGCGAGGCCCTGGGCTTGGTCGGTGAAAGCGGCTGCGGCAAGACCACCCTGGGACGGGCGGTTCTGCGCCTGGTGGCTCCGACCGGCGGCCGCGTGGTGTTTGACGGGCAGGACATCACCGCGCTGCCCGCCCGCGAGCTGCGACGCTGGCGGCGGCAGTTCCAGATGATCTTTCAGGATCCCTACAGCTCGCTGGATCCGCGGCTGCCGGTGGGAGAGAGCATTGGGGAAGCGCTCGACATTCATCGCCTCGCCCCCAACCGGGCGGCGCGCGCCCAGCGCATTGGCGGGCTGCTGGAGTCCGTCGGGCTCCGGCCGGAGCATGCCTCGCGATACCCGCACGAGTTCAGCGGCGGACAGCGTCAACGCATCGGGATTGCCCGGGCGCTGGCGGTGGAGCCCCGGCTCATCGTCTGCGACGAACCGGTCAGCGCCCTGGATGTCAGCGTGCAGGCCCAGGTGATCAACCTGCTCCAGGATCTGCAGCAACAGCGGAATCTGGCGCTGCTCTTCATCTCCCACGATCTCGCGGTCGTGGAGCACCTGTGCGCCCGCGTCGCGGTGATGTATCTGGGCCGGATTGTGGAGATGGGACCGGCTCGGGAACTCACCTCCAGCCCGCGGCATCCCTACACCCAGGCCCTGCTGTCGGCCGTGCCGGTGGTGGACCCGGATTCCAAGCGGACCCGCGTGGTGCTGGGCGGCGACGTGCCGTCCCCGCTGGATCCGCCTTCGGGCTGTCCCTTTCATCCCCGGTGCCCGGTCGCCGAGGCGCGGTGCCGTCACGAGGTGCCCGCGCTGCGCGACCTGGGCGCGGGGCGTCTCGCGGCCTGCCATCTGGCGGGGTAATGGAGCCCCTCGATCCCGGGAAGTGTCAGGGCACCTCGACCGTCTCGACGGCGATGCGCCAGTCCTCGAAGCGCTCGGCGAGTTGGAGCACGGCGAAGGTGGCGGTGGTGAAGCCGCATCCGATGCCATAGACGCTGTCCGGTGACACGTTCAGGGTCCAGACGCTGCCTTCAGGGATGGCACGATCCGGACCGGCTTCCAGACGCGTGGCGAGATCCTTCGGGGTGGCCAGCGCGGCCGCGGCGGACTGTGGCTCCTGCCAGTGCCGGAAGAGTCCGCGGGAGGCCATCAGCCGGCGCATCATCGGATTGGGCACCCCGGAATGCTGGTGGGCCCGGATCACCGCATGAACACGCGGTCCGCCACGGCTGGCGTGCTCCAGCAGCGTTCGCACAGCGGGCTGGCCATAGACGTAGGCTCGGTCGGGATTGCGCAGGAAGGCCGGTTCATCGGAAAACACCGTGAAGTCATTCCAGAGGAATCCGATCACGGTGGGCGTCGTGGGCGCCGTGGGCTGGAAGTCCTGATACTCCCGCCCGGCGGCTGCGGCCGATGCGGCGTCCCCTCCGAGAACGCCCGCGTTGGACCGTAGGAACGAGGCCTGACGCAGGATGCCCAGCAACTGGAACTCGCGCTCCGGGGGCGCGGACAGGAGCGGCACCGGATCATATCCGGGTTCCATGCCGCCGTGGCACAGTTGAACAAACTGGGCGCCGGATCCGAGGTAGAGCGCCGCCGGGAGGAAGTCGTAGGCCCGGAGGATCCGGAACGGGTCCAGCGCCCTGCCATACTTGGATTCGATCTCGGCGAGAAATCCATACCGCGCCACCAGGCTGAGGTCCTCGTGATTGCCCCGGACCATGTGGACCCGGTCCGGATTGGCCTCCTTCAACCGCAACAGGGTGTAGAGCACCTCAACGCCGTACTGGCCCCGGTCGGTGTAGTCCCCGAGGAATGCCAGGTGCAGGCCGGGTTCGATCACGCGAAAGCCCTCAAGCCAGCGGCGCTGCTGGAGGGCATCAAGCACCGTGAGCAGGGACCGGATGTCGCCATGAAGATCTCCCATGACGACGACCCGGTGGTTCGCGGGGAGGACCCATTTGCGGACGAAGGGTTCGAAGGGGATTTCCGGCGGCGTGAACCAGCCCCGCTGGACATTGAAGAAGGACTCCCGGCCCGGCGCCGGGCCCACCCAGTGGGCGGGAGCGGCCATCGGGCCGTTGGTCATCAGTCCGAAGAAGGCATCCAGGACCTTCTCCAGCGGCTCCACCGTGGCCAGGGGCAGCAGCGCCTTGGGGGGGCGTTTGGCGCCGAGTTGGCGGTTGGAGGGCAGGCGGGCACAGGCATTGGTCCACGTCGCGTAGCTCGGGCCTTCCACCGGTGCGGCGGTCAGAACGGGGCCGGGGAGCAGGGCCAGGCCCAGGGCACCAACGAGGGCGCGGCGCTTCCATCGAACGGTGGCGAACACGCCGGTGAATTGGACAGCATTCGCCGGTCGAGGCGAGGAAGTTCATCGTGTTCAGGAGGGGCGAGGTGCCCGAATCCCGGAATGAGCCCCTGACTTCCCTCGATTCCGTCCTCGCCGTACTCTTTCGCCCGTTTCCGGGGGGCCGCCGCCACCCCATTTTCATGAAGCCCCGCCGTCCGTTCCGAACCAGCCGCCGTTTTGCCGCCTTCCTGTGGTTCCATGTCACCAGCGTGCGTGACTTTCGCCGGACCGTGGCGCCCACCGAGCAGGGCCGTACCGACTACCGGGCCCGCGCAGCGTGGACGCAGCGCCATGCGCGGCGTCTGTGCCGGATCATGGGCTGGACCTTTGAAACCGCCGGCACCCCGCCGGCCGCAGCCCTCTATGGATCCAATCACCTGGGATACACCGACATCGTGATGCTGTCCGCAGCGACCCCGGTGGTGTTTGTGTCCAAAGCCGAGGTGCGCGGCTGGCCCATACTCGGCGCGCTCGCGGGATGCGCCGGCACGCTGTTCCTCAACCGGGAGCGGAAGGAGGATCTGGTCACGGTCGCCGAACAGTTCGCCCCGGTGGCCGAGGCCGGAGTTCCCGTCGTCATCTTTCTGGAAGGCACCAGCAGCGACGGCAGCCGGGTGCTGCCGTTCCGTCCGTCCCTCCTCGCTCCCGCTGTGGCCGGCAACTGGCCGGTGGCCCCGGTCGGCGTGGACTACGCGGTCTCGCCCGGATCGGTGGCCGAGCATGTGGCGTGGTGGGGCGACATGGAGTTCTTCCCCCATTTTCTCGGCCTGCTGGGACGCGATGCCGTGCATGCCCGCGTGGCCTTTGGCAAGGCGCGTCCGGCCGGGGCGGACCGCAAGGTCCTGGCCCGTGAACTGCATGCCGACGTGGTGGCGCTGCGCGCCACACCGACGCTGGCCCCCGGGTCGCGCCCGCGATAGGATCCCGGGCCGTGTCCGCGCAGATTTCCATCGTCGTGCCGCTTTACAACGAGGCGGACAACGTCGCCCCGCTGGTCGCCGAGCTCCGGAAGGTGTTCGGCGCGGAGCCGCGTCCTTGGGAGATCGTGCTGGTGGATGACGGCAGCAGCGACGGCACCTGGAAGGCCATCCTCGACGCCCAGGCGGCCGATGCGCGGGTGCGGGGGCTCCGGCATCAGGGCAACCGGGGGCAAAGTGCGGCGGTCTGGACCGGCATCGCCGGCTCCACCGCGCCCTTTCTCTGCACCCTGGACGGCGACCTCCAGAACGATCCGGCCGAACTGCCCCGGATGCTGGCCATGCTGGAGGGCGTGGACTTCGTCTGCGGCCACCGGGTGAACCGGCAGG
>JAFLEG010000240.1 GCA_017302195.1 Verrucomicrobiota bacterium | reverse complement strand
CGGGCCAGTTGCGAGATCTGCGTGGAACGTCCGGACCCGTCCGCCCCCTCGATCACGATGAGCTTGCCGTTGAGCTTGGCGAGATCCACCCCCGGGAGTCCGTGACCGAAAAAGCGCTTCGGACTGATCTCCGGCACGACGACGCTGGCATTGCTGGCCGACGGGCGGCGCGGCGGACGGGAGGTCCGGGCAGGGTGGGCAGGGCGGGCAGGACGGGTCTGGCGGGCGGTCATGGCTCAGGTCGTTTTCGGGGTGATGTACTGCTTCAGGTTGACCCGCGCCGAGACGATGCTGCGCACCACGCCCTGCTGCTCCTCGATGCGCTGGTTGGCGTCAATCATGGTGAACTGGAACTCGGTGCTCATGGCCAGATACTGCTCGAAGATGCGGCCCTGGAAGAGCCGGAAGCTCTCGTAGGGATCGGGGGAGAGCTTCAGGTCCATGCCCGCCTCGTGGAACTTGAGCACCGGACGGTTGTCGAGGATGCGCATCAGGGACACCTCCAGGTGCGCCTTGAAGAAGAAGGTGATGTCGGGCAGGGCGGCGAAATCATAGACCCCCCGCACCCAGTCCCGGGGCACTCCCCGCACCACGTCGCGCGCAAAGGCCGTGAAGGCATACCGGTCGCAGAGCACCAGATATCCGGCGCGGAGCAGCGGCAGCAGTTGGCGTTCGTACCGGTCCGCAAAGTCGGTGGCGTGGATGAGGCTGAAGGTGGTTGCGGTGAGCAGGTTCTCTTTCTTGCCCCGGCTGGTGGCGCTCTTGACCAGGGCGGAGGAGTTCCATTCGGAGAAGAAGACCTTGCAGCCCTGCTGCTCCAGCCACTTCTGAAGCAGGTGGACCTGGGTGGACTTTCCCGAGCCGTCGAGACCTTCGACGGCGATCAACCGGCCGGGAAAGCCCATTTCCGCAAAGGTGCGCTTCATCGCGGGCCAAACCTAGGAACGACCCCCCGCCGGACAAAAGGGAATTTCGTCACAAAACCGTCACCTGCCGGCCGCAGCCGGACTCCCGGTCTTGGCCCCCGGCCGCGGAGCGCCCAGGCTTGGCCCATGCAATCCAAGGCGCGGACGGCCGGAGTGGCGGGACTCTTCCTGACGATCCTGGCGTCGGCAGGGAACCCCGCGCTGGAGGCACCCTCCGCGACGGGACATCCGGCACGGATCCGCTTTGAAGTGCGGGCGGCGCCCGGACTGCTGGACGGACCGGCCTCAGGACGGCTGCTGGTGGCGGTGGGCCGGACACCGAGTCCGGAGCCCCGTGAAGGCATCGGGACCACGGGCCGCGATGCCGCGCCGCTGCTCGGCCGTGATGTCACCGCGCTGGGACCCGGGGACCGGGTCGTCCTGGACCGGAACTCCGCCCTGTTCCCTCTGGCGCAGTTGGGCGACCTGCCGCCGGGCGACTACTGGATCCAGGCCGTGCTCCGGACCAACCGGGACCTGCTGCTGACCGGGGCGCCCGGCAACCTCCTCAGCGCCCCGGTGGCCGCGCACCTGGATCCCGAGCGCAGCAGCACGGTGCGCCTGACCCTCGACCGGCGCCTGCCGGAGGAGAGCCTTCCTCCCGACACCGAGTGGCTGCGCTTCGTGAAATGGCGTTCGGAAGCCCTCAGCACCTTCTGGGGACGCCCCATGTACCTGCGGGCCGGAATCGTCCTGCCCCGGGGATGGGCGGACGAACCGGAGCGGCGGTATCCGCTCCTCATCACCATCGGCGGCTTCGGCACCCGCTTCACCTCGGTCCAGGAGGCGATGCGGGAGGGACATCCCTTCCGCGAGGCATGGCTCGCGGATGACGCGCCGCGCTTCATCCGGCTGCAGCTCGACGGCGCGGGGCCGCTGGGGGATCCCTATCAGGTGGACTCCGACAACCATGGGCCCTGCGGACAGGCACTGGTGAAGGAGCTGATTCCGGAGATCGAGTCGCGGTTCCGCGGCCTGGGTACCCCGGAGTCCCGGGTGCTCACCGGCGGTTCCACCGGCGGCTGGGTGTCCCTGGCGCTGCAGGTGCTGTATCCCGAATTCTTCGGGGGCTGCTGGAGCGGGTATCCCGATCCGCCGGACTTCCGGGCGCTGCAACTGGTGGACATTTACCGCCACACCAACGCCTTCGTGAATGAATGGGGCTTTGAGCGTCCCTGCGCCCGGGAGGTCAACGGTGACACCCGCTTCACCATGCGTCACGAGACCCAGTTGGAGAATGTGCTGGGCGACGGCGATTCGTTTGTGCGTTCCGGCGGTCAGTGGGGGTCGTGGAACGCGGCGTACAGTCCGCGCGGCCGGGATGGCCTGCCCCTGCCGATCTGGGATCCGCGGACCGGGAGGCTCGACCCTGCCGTGGCCGACGCGTGGGCACGTCACGACCTGCGGCGGCATCTGGAGACCCGCTGGGCGCAGTCGGGACCGGCCCTGCGCGGCAAGATCCGGATCTGGATGGGCGATGCCGACACCTACTTCCTGGATGGCGCCGTGCGCCTGTTCGACGGGTTCCTGAAGGGCGTGCACCCGCCCGCCGACGCCCGCATCGAATTCTCGCCCGGCCAGCCCCACGGCTGGGAGCCGCGGACCTGGAAGCAACTGCTGGCCGAGATGGCCGCGGTGACCGGCAGCCCCCGATAGGACATGGCCCCGACGTCGGCCGAAACGTTCGCACCGAAACGTTCGCCCCTTGCCCGGCGGTGCCGGCATCGCTTCAATGCC
Organism: Verrucomicrobiota bacterium; assembly: GCA_017302195.1. Taxonomy (GTDB): domain Bacteria; phylum Verrucomicrobiota; class Verrucomicrobiia; order Limisphaerales; family UBA9464; genus UBA9464. Next base: position 4,191 of record JAFLEG010000240.1, on the reverse strand, counting down.
GTCCATGGACCCGCGACCTCCCCCGTCTGGATTCCGACGCCGGCGTGAGTGTGGGCGCGGCTTCACGCTGATCGAGCTGCTGGTGGTGATCGCCATCATCGCCATCCTGGCGGGACTGCTGCTGCCGGCGCTGGCCACGGCCAAGGCGCAGGCGAAGAAGACCCGGTGCTTCAACAACTGCCGCCAGCTCCTGATCGGCTGCATGCTCTACGTCGGCGACCAGCGCGGGTATCTGCCCCACGGGTCCATGAGCGCGCCCGGACGCAATGCCAAGGGCTACCTCACCTGGGACGAGCAGGTGCTCCCCTACGGAGGCATCACCAATCTGCTGGTGTGCACCAGCCACAAGCACGGGCGGCGTCACTACTGGGCCAACGCCAATGTGGACAACGGACAGCAGCGCGAGGGGAATCCGCGGCAGACCGGGGTCATGGCCCTGGGATTCTCGGTGCGGCCGGAGGAACTGGCCCGGGTCAGCGACACGGTGGCGCTGACCGAGATCCGGGACCAGAACGCCACCTACGCCTTTGGCGGGGTGTCCAATCCCGGCGAGGGCTGGGGCTCGATGCTCTTCGCCCGGGAGGATCTCCTCATCCTCCAGTTCCGCCACCTGAAGCGCGAAACCGTCTCGTTCACCGACGGCCATGTGGAAAGCCTCAAGTCCAATGTCCTGATGGGGCCCCGGCTGGCGTCCGGCGCCTGGAGCTTCGAGCGCTTCTACCGGGATCCCGCGCGGGTGCCGGGGCGCTGACCGGCCGCTTTCCGCGTGACCCGGTCCCGGCGTGGCGGCAGCGTTTCCTCGATGTTTTCACTCGCGGGCAAATGGGCGCTGGTCACCGGCGCGGGATCCGGCATCGGTGCGGCCATCGCGGCCACGATGGCGCAGGCGGGGGCCCATGTGGTCGTCGCCGATCTGCAAGAAGCCGGCGGACGGACGGTCGTGGACGCCCTCGTGGGGGCCGGCGGCTCGGGAGAGTTTGCCCGCCTCGACATCACTGACGAGGCCGCCGCCGTCGCGCTGGCGGGAACGGTGCGGGCACGGCATGGCGCCCTGGACGTGCTCGTCAACAACGCCGGCATCGGCCATGTCGGCACGCTGCTGACCACCTCCGGTGCCGACCTGGATCGCGTGCTGGGCGTCAATCTCCGCGGCACGTTCAACGTCACCAAGGCCTTCCTGCCGGCGATGCTGGAGGCGGGCCGGGGGTCCGTAATCAACATGGCATCCGCCGCGGGGCTCGAAGGCCTTCAGGACCGGCTCGCCTACGCCACCAGCAAGCATGCGGTGGTCGGCCTCACCCGCTGCCTCGCCCTCGACCACGCCCGCACCGGGGTCCGGGTGAACTGCATCTGCCCGGGACGCGTCGAGACGCCCTTTGTGAAGTCACGGCTGGCGGAGTATCCGGATCCCGTGGCCGCGTACCGCGAGATGTCGTCCACGCAGGCCAACGGCCGCATGGGACGTCCGGACGAAATCGCCGCGCTGGCCCTGTATCTTGCGGCCGACGAGAGCGCCTTCGTCACCGGGGCGGCCCTCGCCATAGACGGCGGCATGACGGCCGGCTCCGGACGGCTGTCGTGAGGCGAGCAGACCGCACCCGTCACCGGAACCGAAATCCGGAAGTCGCGCCGGAATGTCCACCCTGCGTATTTCCGGAATTGCACCGGCACCCGGTGCCGATACATCCTGGTGCCGACGCTCACATGAACTCCCTGTATCGCCACCTTTCTCCTGCGGCGGCCGCCCTGGCTGTCGCCTCCCTGGTTCCGCAGCTCGTCGCCCAGGAGCCGCCCCCGCCGAAGGACTGGAAGACCTCCCTCGGCCTCAACCTGGGTCTCACCGGCGGCAACGCCGAGACCTTCAACGTCGGCGGCAACGTGCTGACGGTGAAGGAATGGGGTGAGACCGGAGCCAACATCCTTTCGGTGGGCGCCGACGTGAATTACGGCACCTCCACCACCACGTCGGTCAACGACCCGGGCGGTCCCAACCAGTCGCTCACCGAGACCGACACCACCAACGTCAACAACTACGGCGGCTTCCTCTCCTACGACCGGCTGCTCACCGACCGGCTGTACGTCGGTGCGCGCATCAGCGGGCGTCACGACGAGATCGCCGGCGTGGAGTACCGCATCGCGCCGACCGCGACCATCGGCTACTACGTCATCAAGAAGGAGAACCTGAAGCTCGCCCTCGAGACCGGTCCCGGCTACGTCTGGGAGGAGCTGGTCGGCACCGGGTACAACGACTACGCCACCATCCGCTTCGCCGACAACTTCGAGTGGAAGTTCACCAAGGATTCCCGGATTTTCCAGACCTTCGAGTTCCTTCCGCAGATTGACGACTGGAGCAATTACGTGATGACCGCGGCGGTCGGCCTGGGGACCAAGATTTACAACAATCTCGAACTGCAGATTGTTTTCCGCGACTGGTACCGCAGCGAGCCGGCCTCCTATCCCGGCACGGACCCGACGATCTTCCGTCAGAAGAACGACTACCAGCTCACGGCGGGCATCATGTACACGTTCAACTGATCCCCGATCCTTCCGGCATTTCGAAAGAAGCAGGGCGTCCGACGATTCGGACGCCCTTTTTGCTGTCGCTTCGGGGATCCCAATCTCACGCAGAGGACGCGAAGGGCGCCAGAGAGGGGCGGGGCCGGCTAATCGCCGGACGCAGACCAGCGTTCACCGAGCTTGGGCACCGATGCGGGCTGGCCCAGCAGGCGGCAGGTTTCCTGGAACTCGCGGGGCGACGCCGTGTTGAAGGCAAACAGGTCGTAATGGCCGGGAATCACGCAGCCGGCGCCGATGGCCTTGGCCAGTTGTGCCGCCTCCCGGCCGTTGAGATTGCCCGCCACCCGCCGCTCCGGGGAGCGTCCGTTGATGGGCAGCAGCGCCACCGTCGGCGCCCAGTGACGCAGCCGGTCGGCCATGCCGGGATACAGCACGGTGTCCCCCGAGTGGTACACCGTGAAGGGACCGGCCTGGATGAGGAAGCCAAGGTAGATGTGGCGTCCGGCGGTGTCGCGGTCCAGCGACTCGTGTGCGGCCGGGACGGCGATGATCCGGAATCCCGCCACCGTGACCTCCCCGGGGACCAATCCCACCCGGGCCGGCCCGCCGGCTGACTCCTGGACCCCGGCATCGAGTCCGTGGATTCGGTCCTCTGGCAGGCCGCACCGTTCCCGCACCGTCACCCGGTTGGCCTCCGGGCACACCATCACCAGTCCCGGATTCGCCGCAGCCAGCGGCCGGAGCGTCTCCGGATCCAGATGGTCCGTGTGGTTGTGCGACGAGGTGACCACGTCCACGAAATCGAGCCGCTCCGGGGCGATGACCCGCGTGGAGATGCGGACGTGTTCCTTGTCGGTGCCCGCGTACTTTCGGGTCAGCGAATCCGAGAGATAGGGATCCAGCAGGAGGAAGCGTCCGTTCCACAGCACCAGGTAGCCGCTTTGTCCGAGCCACCACAGATGAAGTCCGCAGCCCAGCGCCCGGATGTCGGCAATGTCGGCGAGCAGGGCGTCATCCTGGAGCAGCGGACGGATCATGGAGGCCACCGGCGCAGCCTATGCCCCCGCGCGCGGGAGTGGAGAAGTTTTCAGTTTCAAGTGTTCAGCACACAGCGGGAACGGACGAAAGGCAGGAGGCCAGTCATCCTCGTCGTCTGCCGGTAGGAGACGACGTCCAGGAGGCTCAAACTCACCCATCGGCCCAGGAGACCCCGATGTCCGTGGCGGCAGCCGACCGAAGCGGGGAGGAAGTCAGCGACTCCTCAGCGTGTCCTCTACAGCGTGCGCCGCACCTGGCGCACGCCCTCGACCATGGCCGCCAGCTTGCGGCGGGCCGCCCAGCGGGCGGTCTGGCTCAGGCCGCAGTCCGGCGCCAGGACCAGCCGGTCGGCCGGCGCGTGCTCCAGGCAGCGCCTCACCCGGCGGGCCACGTCGTCGGGCGTTTCCACAAAGTAGCTCTTCACGTCCACGATGCCGACCGCGGCATCGCACCGTTTCGAGATGTCGCGGATCACCTCCAGTTCGGCGAATTCCCGGCTGGCCATCTCGACATGCATCTCGTCGCAGCGGAAGTCCAGGAAGGCGGGGAACATGGGCGCCACCTGCCGCGGGCCGACCGCGCGGGCCTTGTAGTTGCCGAAGCAGAGGTGGGTGCAGACCCGAGTGCGCCCGGCGA
>JAFLEG010000024.1 GCA_017302195.1 Verrucomicrobiota bacterium | reverse complement strand
TTCCGTCATGCTGGTTGTCTGGATCTCTACGCAGGAGGAGTGATTCACCAGCGCACAGGGCGATGCGGTCCCCGCCGCAGTAGTACATCCCCGCAACGCGGGTGGCGATATGCTCCATGGGAGCAAGCTGGAGCTACGCAGTAGGGGCAGGAGGGTCCATCATGGGATCATTGGGGATCTCACGACGATTGTTCTCCACGAAATGTTTCACGTCCGCCAGCCGCTCCAGAATGATGGAAGCCTTCCGGACCCCAAAACTGAATGGCCGAAAGTCCCCGTTGAACGTGATTACAGGGCGACCCTTGTAGAGGCCAACCAAGGTCGTGGTCTCTTTGGGAGCTTGTTCACTCGGGATGAGCTTCCGGAGCCGGTGATTCTCGCGTTCAAGCTCATCAAGCCTTCGGAGGATGTCTTCTTGTTGGCCCATGGGGATGGGGTCATTGACCCATTGCCGGTTGGCGCGGTCAAGGTGAAAGCCCTGGCGGGGCCACAGAACTACAGGGCTACAGAACACCAGAACCACAAAACACCAGAACTGGAGTCAGTGGAAGATTCTGGAACATTCGGCTTGCGCACCATCCTGGACAGCCTAGGCTCCGAAGCGTTGGTTATGAACATCTCTGTCCCATCCCCCAAGGAATTCCTTCTGAATGCGGCCCGGTCTCAGCGGGATATTGTCGCACTGGATCTCGCCAAGTGGGACGCAATCATCGCCACAATCACTTCACTACCCGAAGGGGCGGCCCCGCAATCTCTGTCCTCGATTGCCGACCAAACACAACCCGTTGTGTCTTTGACCGCGGAAACGGCTACAGCTAGCGGTATCAAGCGAGCTAGCCGAGGCCACAACAGGGAAGTGGTTATGGCATACCTGACTGACAATCCGCCATCCACTGTCCGGGAGATCTCCCTTGCGACCCACATTGGCATGAGTTCCATCAGCAATGTATTCGCCAAGGAGGGGGAAACAGCCTTCCAGAAAGACCCTCACACGTCGAAGTGGACGCTCCGGAAGGAGGAGCCGCCTTACTAAATGAGCCGACCGCCGCCCCTCGGCCTAGGAAACTTCGGGGCAGGCGGTCGAATAGCAGATTTTAATGGGCCTCCCTGACGGGAGCGGGCGTCTGTAAAACATTCCGCCGCGGGTTTGATTCCCGATAGGTCCACCAATTTCCGCGTCAGCAGCATAGCTGGGGCGGGCCTGATCGCAAGCCGAATCCCAATGAACCAGCTATCCCGCAGCGAACGTGCCCAGATTATCCAGTGCCTTGTAGAGGGTTGCAGCCTTCGCAGCACCGTACGAATGACGGGCTTTGCCAAGAAGACCGTTCAACGTTTCCAACTGGAAATCGGTCAGGCATGCCAGCGGTTCCACGACCGCTTCATGCGGAATCTGCCCTGTAAGGACATCCAGCTAGACGAGTTGTGGTCCTTCACCTACTGCAAGCAGAAGAACATTCCTGCCACCCTGAGGCATTCCAAGGGCATCGGGGACACTTGGACATGGGTCGCCATTGACCGAGAAACCAAGCTGATTCCCTGCTGGCATGTCGGTGGCCGGAATGGCGGGGACGCCTATTCGTTCACACTGGATCTACAAAGCCGGCTGAAACACCGCATTCAGCTTACCAGTGACGCCCATTCCGCCTATCCGTCTGCGGTTGAACGGGCTTTCGGAACGGACGTTGACTATGCCCAGCTTGTGAAGATCTACGGCCCTGCCCCGGAAGGACCGGAAATCCGCTATTCCACTCCCGAATGGCTTGGTTCTAAGAAAACCGTGGTCACCGGAGATCCTGACCGCAGGAAGATCAGCACGTCACATGTTGAACGGCAGAACCTTACGGTTCGGATGTCCTCCCGGAGGTTTACGCGCCTTACCAACGGCTTTTCCAAGAAATTAGCCAACCACAAGGCAGCCGTGGCCCTCCACATGGTCCATTACAACTTCGCCCGAGTCCACATGACCCTTCGATGCACTCCAGCAATGGAAGCGGGCATTGCGGACCACGTTTGGTCCATGGAAGACCTTGCGGCCCTTATGGAAGCGTAGAAATGAAAAACCCGGGGTCCATCACCACGCTCGCACCGTTTTGCGGTACGGGTGGGAGAGGGTTTGCCCCGGGACAGCAGGTAATCAATAATCCACAGCCGTGACCCAGTCAAACCCTTTCGTGGCCGGATTCGAGGCAAGAACGTCCTTCGCTCGATTCAACTCCTACCGAAAGTCAGGGGGCACCGACCACGACGCAATCTGCCGATATCTTTGGAATGTGGCCATTTGCGAGTCTCTCTATCCCATCCTTCAAGCGTTCGAAATCAGCTACCGCAACGCCTGCCACGTGGCAATCGGCAAAGCCTACGGTAATGCCCACTGGCTTCGAGACCCAAGTGCCGGCGGGCCATCCACCCTCAACGCAATGGAGAACCAGAAAATTGACGATGCGGAAGCAGAGGTGGGGCAGCGCAAGCCGGCCATAACCGAGGAATTCTTGGTCGCCGAATTGGGCTTTGGATTCTGGTCCGGGCTCTTGAACGGACATCACGCGACCATGTGGCCCCTGATAATCGCTAGTGTGTTTCCGCATATGCCACAGGTGAAACGCGACCAGAAGACGGCAGCCAAAACCGTGGAAAAGATTCGCAGGCTTCGCAACGCCATAGCTCATCACCGCTCCATATGGCATTGGCCAGATCTAGCAGATCAACACATGGCTTTGCGGGAGGCCCAAAAATGGGTTTGCCCACATACGGCCCGCGTGGTCCTGCTGATTGATCGGTTCCCAGGGGTGTTTTCACGCGGGGCGGAAGGCTTTTCTGATGCGGCGGCAAAACTTCAAACGCAACCTCTCATCCAGCCGGGTAAGCCCTCGCTAATCAACTACTCCATCTAACGCCTTTTGGGTTTTACCGCGACCTTCTTCTTCCCTCCCGGCAACTCCGTCACCCTGACCACATCCTTGAGGATGCTGGCCGCAAGCTGGTTGGCATCCTGGGGACGCTTCTTTTTCTTCACCATGCCGGACTATCGCCGGATTCAGGCGGGCCGGGCAAGTCTGCGGGGTTTCAAAGTAGCCCACTACCCCGAAATGCGCGGGTCGGGACTCGGGGCCGCCGTCGTGGCCCGGGTGGCCCGGAACGCGCCGCTGACCGTGTTGGAGACCGAGCGCGCGGAGGAGGGGCCGACGGCCGGCCGTCGTCTGGCCTGGTACCGGCGCCTCGGATTCTCGGAGAATCCCCAGGCGTACCGGCAACCGTCCTACGGTCCCGGACTCCCCGACGTGCCGATGCATCTGCTCAGCCATCCCCGACCGCTGGAAGCCCGCGAGTTCGAATCGGTGGTCCGGATCCTGCGCCGCGACGTCTATGCGGTTCGCGGCGGGTGACGGGTGACGGGTTCATCCGCGCACTTGACTTGCGCGGTCGAAGGGGCGGGAAGATTCATTCCTCATGTTGATGGAGACCTCCGAGTCCACCCCGCGTCCGCCCGGCCTCGACATCCGGGCCCTGCTCCAGGAGCACCAGGGCCGCAATTACGAGCTGCACGCGCAGCATGTGAACCCGTCGAACGTCAAGACGCTGAAGACCATCGGATTCGACCACTGCTACGTGCGCGGCGAGGGGCCCTACCTCTGGGATGTCGCCGGGACAAAGTATCTCGACATGCTCTCCGGCTACGGGGTTTTCGGACTCGGACGCAATCACCCGGAGGTCCGCCGGGTGCTCAGCGACTTCCTCGCCACCGAGTATCCCAGCCTGGTGAAGATGGAGGCCCCGCTGCTGTCCGGCCTGCTGGCCGCCGAGCTGAAGAAGCGGATGCCCAACACGCTGGACATGGTGTTCTTTGCCAATTCCGGCGCCGAAGGGGTGGAGGCGGCCATCAAGTACGCCAAGTGCGCCACCGGGCGCGCCGCGGTGGTGTACTGCAAGAAGGCCTATCACGGGCTCACCTACGGGGCGCTGTCGGTGAACGGCGATGAGAGCTTCCGGTCGGGATTTGAGCCCTATCTGCCCGAGTGCCGGATGATTGACTTCAACGATCTGGACGCGCTGGAACGGGAGCTGCGGCGCGGGGATGTCGCGGCCTTCGTGATCGAGCCCATCCAGGGCAAGGGCGTGTTTCTCGGCACCCCCGAATTCCTGATCGGGGCGCAGAAGCTCTGCCGGAAGCATGGGGCGGTCTTCATTGACGACGAGGTGCAGTCGGGCATGGGCCGCACCGGGAAGTTCCTCGCCATCGAGCATGCGGGTCCGGAGGCGGATCCGGACATCGTGGTGCTGTCCAAGACGCTCTCCGGCGGCTTCGTGCCGGTGGCCGCGGTGCTGTGCAAGCGGTGGATCCACGACAAGGTCTTCTCCAGCATGCAGCGCTCGGTGGTGCACAGCTCCACCTTCAGCCAGGGCAACTTCGCCATGGCGGCGGGACTGGCGGCGCTGGACGTGCTTGACCGCCATCAGTTGATCGCGAACGCCGAGCGGATGGGCAACCGGCTGGGCGAGGGCCTGCGGGCGATGATGCCGCGCTTCGAGTTCATGAAGGAGGTCCGCTGGCGCGGCCTCATGCTGGGCATCGAGTTTGGCTCCCCGCGCTCCCTGACCCTCAAGACCGCCTGGAGCATCTGCCACGGACTCGACAAGAGCCTCTTTCCCCAGGCCTGCGTGATGCCCCTAATGAACAAGCACCACATCATCACCCAGGTCGCCGGCCATGCCATTGACGTGGTGAAGCTGATCCCGCCGTTCGTCATCGGCGAACCGGACGTGAAATGGTTCCTGGATGCCTTCGAGGATGTGATGGTGGGGATGCACAAGTTCCCGGGCCCCGCCTGGGACGTCATCACCGACATCGGCAAGGCAGCCCTGACGAACCGGGCGCGCTGACGGCTGGCCAGGCCTCGGCCGCCCTTCGCGCCCCGGGTGCGCGGGTCACTTCGGGAAGCGCTTGTCGGGATAGGACGGCGCCGGGGGCACCGGACGCGGATCCGCGGCGATGAGGGTCTGCAGGTGCTGGATCGCGGCTTCCAACTGCGCATCCCGTCCGCCAAAGGTCTCGTGCGGCAGGTTGTCCACCACCTGGTCGGGATCCACGCCATGCCCCTCGATCAGCCAGGCGCCCTCGGGTCCGTACACGCCGATCTCGGCGGCGCTGGCCATGCCGCTGTCCACCAGCCAGCGCTGGGCGCTGAGCCAGATCTCGCCACCCCAGGTGCGGGTGCCGATGACCTTGCCGAGGCCCAGCCGCCGGAATCCCTCGGTGAACGCCTCCCCGTCGCTGGCGGTGCGCTCGTTGCACAGCACCACCACATGGCCGCGGAAGGCATACTGCATGTTCCAGGTCGGCTGCCCCATCCGCGGCTGCCAGTAGAACCAGGCCTTGCGCAGCAGCTTGCCGAGGATCCAGGAATCAATGTTGCCCCCCCGGTTGTTGCGCACGTCCAGGATCAGGCCCGGGCGGTTGAACACCGGATAGAATTCGCGCGCCCACTCGACGATGTTGTCGGAGCCCATGGCCCTGAGGTGCACATAGCCGATCTTCCCCGCCCCGCGGCTCTCGACCTCCCGGCGGCGTGAGAATTCCCAGTCGGTGTATCGCAGGTCGGCATCCCGGCCCGCGTGGATGGGCTTCACCACCACCTGGCGCACCGCGTTGGTGCCCGACGGACGGATGTCGAGCAGTACCTGGCGGCCAGCCTGGTTGCGCAGCAACTGTTCGAAATGGGGTGCGGACAACGACGCGCGGCCGTTGACCGCGGTGATGATGTCGCCCGTGGTGACCGCCACTTCCGGACGCCGCAGCGGGGACATCTCGCCCGGGTACTCCGGATCGCTTTCGTAGATCCGCTCCACCCGCCACCCTCCCTGGGATTCCGCCCGGGCCAGCACCGCGCCGAGCGAGGCGGTCGGAATATCATCGGGTCCGTCCCGCTGATCGCCGAAGCGCACGTTGACGTGCAGCGTCGAGAGTTCGGCCATCATCTCGGCGAGCACCTCGTTGAGTTCGGCGCGGTCGCTCACGCGGTCCACCAGCGGCAGATAACGGTCGCGCACCGCCGGCCAGTCAAGCTGGTGCAGCTTCCGGTCGTAGAAGTAGTCCCGCATCATCCGCCAGGACTCGACGAAGATCTGCCGCCACTCCTCGCGCGGGACCACGGCAAAGGTCCAGTCGTCCAGCCGGAACCGGTCCTCCAGCTTCGCCGGCGCCGAGGCGTCCGACGCGATGACGTGGAAGGCGTCGCCCTTGCGCACGAGCAGTTTCTTGCCGTCGGCGGACAGCTCATAGGCCGTGAGGTCCTCCACCAGGGTCTTGGGCTTGGGATCCTTCCGGGTGATCTCCAGTTGCCGGAGATGCTGCTTGCCATCGAAGCCGGTATCCCGGGACAGCCAGAACAGGTGTTTCCGTCCCACCGCCAACTGTTGGAAGTTACCCGCGGGAACGGGCGCCTCGTAGAGCCTCTCCGGGAGGCCGGCGAGGTCCACAATCACCTTGGGAACCGTCGGCTTGACCGGGGCATTGGTGCCGCCGGTGACAGAGATCTGCGCCTCCGGGGCGCCTCCGGCGTCCTTGGACTTCTTGGATCCATTGCCGTTGCCGTTGGACTCCGCGTCCGCCGCCGGCTCCGTGAGCTCGTTGGGTTCCTGGAAGGGCCAACGGGCCTCCGCAGTCAACGCCACCGCCAGGATCTGGGTGGTGTCGGAGAAGTAGGGCTCGGGCTGGCGCGGACCCCAGGGACTGCCAACCAGGGACCGGAGTTTGCGGTCGCTGAGGAAATACAGCCACTGCCCATCGGGCGACCACACCGGATTGTAGCTGTCCACCCGGTCGCTGGTCACCGTGGCGCGCGTGCCGTCCTCTACCTGGAACAGGTGGATCTGGGGATAGCCATTCGACGCCCCCTGCGCGTAGGCCAGCCACCGCCCGTCCGGGGACCAGGAGAAATCGGTGATCTCGTCCACCATGCTGGCGGCCACGCGGGTGAGGATGTTGGAGCCCAGGTGCTGCACCCAGAGCTCCTGATTCTTGTCCCCCCAGGCCAGGCGCTGGCCGTCGGGAGAGGGCACGCCTGGATGCCGGAACACGGTGCCGTTGGTGGTGAGCGGTGTGGATGCTCCCACGCCGTTCGCGGGCAGTTTCCAGAACTCCAGTTCCCCCGAGGCGTCGGAGAGCGCCAGCAACTCCCGACCGTCGGGCAGGAACGCGGCCGAGCGCAGGCGGACTCCGGGCGCCCGCGGCACCTCCACCAGCCGGCCAGGGTCCGAGGTGGTGACGAAGACCTGTCCGCGCGCCGTCAGGACCAGGCGGTCGCCGGAAGGCGAGAGCCGGGCATGGGTGAGATACTCCAGCGGCCGCTTCACCCAGCGTTCGCGCTGCTGGTCCAAGTCCGAGGACAGCGTGATCGGGAGTACCACGTCCGAGCCGTCGAGGATCTGGAGCAGGTGCAGGTCCCCTGCCCGGGCATACACGATGCGCCCGCCCTGGAGCGCGGCAGTCTGGATGTCGAATCCGGTGTGACGCGTGGTCTGCCGCAGATCGGTGCCGTCCGTTGCCATGGACCAGAGGTTCATCAGGCCGTCGCGGTCGCTGATGAAGTGGATGCGGTCGTTCCACCACATCGGATTGCGGCTGGTGCCGTCGAAATCCGGAGCCAGCGGCACCGCCTCGGCAGTGCCCTGGGAGAAGCGCCAGAGATTCTCGATCCAGCCCCCGCGATATCGCTTGGTGCTGCTGCCCTGTTTGGGCAGGCGCGTAAAGTACAGGTTCCGGCCCTCCGGGTCATAGACGCCCTCCGCCGCCTGGGCCAGCGGCACGGTCTCGCGCCGCCCGGTGCGCGGATCCAGCCGGACCAACTGCTGGTTGGGCAGGGTGGAGTGTCGGAAGGTCCGGTAGAGGATGCGTCCGTCCGGGGTCCAGCCGGCGATCCGCGGCTCGCTGCCGTCAAAGGTGTGACGCATGGGCAGGCCGCCCGCGGCGGGCATGGTGTACACCTCCGACGGCCCTTCGTACTCTGCGGCAAAGGCCACGGTGGCACCGTCCGGCGAGAACGCGGCGAACAGCTCCATGCCCGGATGGGACGTCAGCCGTTGGGCGGGCCCGCCCGAGACCGGTACGCGCCACAGGTCGCCCTCTGCGGTGAAGACCACGGTGTCCCCGTGCAGCGCGGGGTACCGGTAGAAGCCGCGGGGTGCATCGGCAGCCGCGGCGGAGACTGCGGCGGCGCCCAGGAGGGCCAGGAACAGACGGGTCACGGAGGTTCACCCTACCGGTCACGCCACGCTCCGGGAAGCCCGACCGCTCTCGTCCTCAGAACTCGTCGTACATCACACCGTCCTTGTGCTCGGGATTGGGAACGAGCTTCCGCCCCTGGCAATCCACGACAAGACCGTGATCTTCGGGGAAACAATGGATGATCCCACAGGTCTCCGGTGCCACAACTACGCCGCAGCGGATCGTCGGCCGGCCAGGCGGCGCAGCAGCGCGAGGAGGATGACGCGGCGCTCGGGTCCGCGGACGCCCCGCGCGCGGATGGCCACCCAGAGGGCGAGGCCAAAGCTGACCCCCACGTTGAGCGCGCCGATGCCTGCCAGCCCCCACAGCACCGAGATCCAGGTGTGTGCGTCCAGGCCGCGAAATCCCAGGGTGGCAACCGCCCCGGCAAGCTGTCCGGTGGAAAGCGTCACGTGGCGGATGTCGAGCGGCACGCCGAAGAATGCCGCCACCTGCGGCACATAGCCCATGAGGAATCCCAAGGAGATGTTGCCTGCCAGGCCGGCCATCTGGTGGTCCAGCCAGACGGCGGCCCGGGCGGCCCGGGCGGGTCCGAGCACAATCTGAACCGGACGGCTGGCGGTCAGTGCCGGACGAAGCTGCAGGAGTGCGAAGGCGTTGTCGGCCCAGGAGGCGATGACGCTCGACAGCCAGAGCAGCACTCCGGTGACGGCGGCGAACAGCAGGGTCCCCCGCAGCGGATCCATGGACTCCAGAATGTGGCCGGCCTTGGCCGGCGACACCCAATGCGCCCCCGTGGCCTTCCACCACAAGGCGTCCAGCAGCAGCACCATGGGAAAGACGGCGATGAGGTTTCCCAGAATGCCCACGGCCTGGGAGCGGATCAGGGTGAGGATCTCGTCGGCCAGCGCCTCGACCTGTTTCGGATTGCGCAGGCCGTGCATGCGCCCCGCCAGCGCCGGGGCGGTCGTCGCCGGCTGCTTGGTCGCCAGGGTGCAGCCGCAGAGCTGGATCAGCACGAAGCAGGCCGCGTAATTGATCCCGATGAGGGACCCCTCCAGGAAGGCCGCCAGCGCGAGGCTGACCAGGCTGATCTTGATCAGCGACGTGAAGGCCGTGATCACCCCGCCGCCCAGGGCGCTGCGGAACAGGGCGGCATACTCGGCGCGCGTGCGGGCGATGTAGTGTTCCCCGGTCTCGGCACTGCGCTCGACCAGGCTGCGGGCGAGGAGTTGCAGGTTGTCCCGGCCCAGTCCGGCCAGACTGCGACGGGCATGGTTGTCCCGGATGAGGTCCGACAGGATCACCAGGCCGCGTTCCGGACGAAGATCGGGATCCCCCCAGGCCTCCAGCAGCAGCTCCAGACGCCGGAGCATCGCCCGCAGCCGCTCCACGTCGTACACCACCTCCATGGAGACCCCGGTTTCCTCGAGGGCGCCCAGTACGGCGTCCAGCGCCTGATCCGTGGCCTCGATCAGGGTCCGCACCCGGTTCAAGCCGGCGGCGATGCTTGAGGCGTCCGCAGGGGAGCGCCCCAGTTCCACCAGGGATTCCACCGCGGGTCCCAGCTTCTGGAAGGGCAGTTCGGGCAGGCGGGTCTCCGGCAGCCGCTGGCGCAGGGACGGCGCGCTGCCGATGACGCGGATCCGCGACGCCAGCAGGACGAGAGCATCCTCAAGATCCGGCCGCAGGGACTCCCAGGAGGCCTCCCCGGCGGTCCGTCCCTCATTCCAGAGGGCGGCGATCCGCTGCACCGTTTCGGCATCCAGAGCGCCCAGCCACCGGGCATCGCGCGGATGGGGAAACCAGCGGTCCAGCAGGTCGCCCAGATCCCGGCAGGCGGGTGGGCGGGGCAGGAGGCGATGGGCGAGGCGCTCCGCCGCCTCACGGAAGAATCCGGCGGCGCGGGGCAGTCCTGTCTCGGCGAACAGGTCCAGGGCCTGCGTTTCCCGGACCACGGATCTCAGGGTTGCCGCCACAGCCCGGCGGAGCGGCTCCTGGTGGTCGAGGATCTGGAGGATCAGACGGAGCCGCTGTTCGGGCACATCCTGCCGCACCCAGGCCACCAGCCGGCCGAGCCATGCCACCCGCTCTGACAGCGGTGCATCCGGACCGATGCCCGCCAGGAGGGAATCGAGTCCGGGCGCTGCCCGCCGTTGCCGCATCCGATGCCACCAGGAGGATTCCGCCGCCACGACGCGAGCGTGGAGCAAACGGAGGGAGAAGGTAAGGGAGATGCGGCCGCCTCGGGAGAGTCCGGGCGCCCATCCGGATCCTCATCCCCTCGTGGCATCCGTCGCGACCCGGAGTCGCCGTGGCTGGACACTGATGCGCGCAGGCAGGGTTCCCACCACGTCGCCATCCAGGTGGAAGGGCACTTCGGACGCGGCGGTCTCGGCGGCCAGGGTCAGCGTCTCCGACTGCAGCAACAGGGCGTCGGGGGAACCCTCCAGGCGGTTCAACAACAGGCGGGCGAAGACTGCCGCCACCCGTGGCCAGGTCACCCTGGGAAACAGGGTCACATCCAGCCGGCCATCGTCGAGCCGCGCGCGGGGGAACACCGGAAATCGGCCCCCGTAAAGGCGTCCGTTCCCAATCTCGGCCAACTCCACAACGCGGGTGATCTCCCCGAGCGTGACCCGCACCTGCGGGTGGGGCGGACGCATGGCCCGGATGCCGGCCCACACGTAGGCCAGCGGACCGATCCGCTTCTTGTGTTCCCAGTCCACCAGCGCGATGGCGCGGGAGTCCAGTCCGGCGCCGGCCATCAATGCGAAGTGCCGCCGCTCCGGCTTGCCGTCCACTCCCCGGAACTCGGCGCAGGGCAGATCCACCCGGCGTTCGTGTCCGGACCGCACCACACGCCACGCCCCCGCCACCCCGGCGGGAATGCCCAGCTCCTTGGCGAACACGTTGACCGTGCCCAGTGGAATGACGCCCAGCCGGGTGCGCTCCAGTCCCTCCGGGGTGTCGCAGATCCCATTGAGCACCTCGTTCACCGTGCCATCGCCGCCGGCGGCGACCAGGGTGTTGAATCCAGCGGCCGAGAGTTCTGCCGCCAGCAGTCGGGCGTCTCCGGCGCAACGGGTCGGCACCAGGCGGGCCTCCGATCCCAGGTCGGCGAGGTCCCTGCGGAAGCGCGTGGCCTTGTCGCCCCGTGCGGTCGGATTGAAGATGATGCCGGTCACCGGATTCGCGTGGCGGCAGCATGGGTTGGAGGAGGTGGAGCCGAAAGTGCAGAACGCGTCTCACCCCACCGGGACGAGCTTCGCGAGTGCCTGACTTTCCGTGCAGCGTGCGTGGACTCGTTGAGGGGAACGGGGGGAGTGCTGCGCCGTGGGGCCCTCCGTGCGGGGGCGCCAACTCGCGGCTTCTCATCATCAGGGCTGCGCCTAAGCTCCTCCCATGCGTTCACTGTCTCAACGCCTGCCGCTTTTCTGGATCACCGGCGCCGCCGCCTGGAGCCTGCTCGGCGATCCGGTCCGCGTGGCCCTCCAGCCGGTCGCCGAGGGCTTGACCTCGCCGCTCTCCGTGGTGCCGCTTCCGGATCGCGGCGCGCTGGTGGTGGACCAGATCGGGATGCTCCGCGTCCTCGGCGGCAACGGCCAGCTCCATCCGGAACCCGCCCTCAACCTCACCAACCGCCTGTCCGCCATCAATCACGGCTCCTTCGATGAGCGGGGCCTGATTGACGTGGCGTTGCATCCGGACTTCGCCGGGAACCGCCGGATCTTCGTCACCTACACCGCCCCCCGCCGTGCGGAGGCCCCTGCGGACTGGGACTGCACCCTGCGTCTGTCGGAGTTCCGGCTGCCCGCCGGAGAGCCGCTGCGGGTGGATCCGGCCTCCGAGAAGGTCCTGCTGGAGGTGGACAAGCCCTACGCCAATCACAACAGCGGACGCCTGGCCTTCGGTCCTGACGGACTGCTCTACCTGGGGGTCGGCGACGGCGGCAATGCGCATGATCAGGGGAAGCGTCCGGAGACCGGCAACGGCCAGAACCTCCGGTCGCTCCTGGGCAAGATTCTGCGGCTGGATGTGGACCATCCCTCGTCCGGGCGCGCCTACGGGATCCCGTCCGACAATCCCTTCGCCGACGGCCGCGAGGCGCTTCCGGAGATCTACGCCTATGGATTGCGCAATCCCTGGGGCCTGAGCTTTGACCGGGGCGGCAGCCGGGAGCTGTTTGTGGCGGACGTCGGGCAGGACCTCTTCGAGGAGGTGGACATCATCCGCAAGGGCGGCAACTACGGATGGTCCCTGCGGGAGGGTTTGGAAGGATTCAGCGCCCAATCGCCCAAGACCCCGCCCACCAATGCCCCGACCGTCGGCGCACGGGGCGAACCGCTGCTGGATCCCATCCTCCAATACCGCCACACCGGGCTGAAGAAGGATCCCGAGGCCCAGGGGATCAGCATCACCGGAGGCCATGTCTATCGCGGCAAGGCGTTGCCCGCGCTGGAGGGCCGGTATGTCTTTGGCGACTGGTCCCGCAACTGGGGCGTGCCGCAGGGAGTGCTCCTGGCGGCCACACGACCCTCCGGCGCCGATACGCGCTGGTCGCTGGAACGGTTGGAGGTTGTCGAACCCAAGGGTTTCGCGGGGTATGTCACGGGGTTCGGGCAGGACCGCGACGGAGAACTGTACGTCCTGACCAACGGATCCAACGGATTGACCCCGGGCAAGGGCCGCCTCTGGAAGCTCGTGCCGGCAGCACCCTGACGGTCCCCCGCACCGCCACAGCCACAGCCTCCGACCGTGAGCCGCGACAAGGTCACCACCACCCAGGTGCTCGCCTGCAAGGGGCGTCAGCGCGTGGGCATGCTGACGGCCTATGACCATCCGACCGCCCGGCTCCTGGACGAGGCGGGCGTGCCGGTGCTGCTGGTCGGCGATTCCTTGGGCATGGTGGTGCTGGGATTTCCCGACACGACCCATGTCACCATGGCGCACATGGTGCATCATGTTCAGGCCGTCGCCCGGGCGCGGCCCGCGGCGCTGGTGGGTGCCGACCTGCCCTTCGGCAGCTACGACACCCCGGCACGGGCGGTCGCCCACTCACGCGAACTGCTGGCCGCCGGGGCGGACTTTGTGAAGGCGGAAGGCGGGCGGGAGATCCTGCCGCAGATCCAGGCCATCCTGGCCGACGAGATCCCCTTCTGCGGACACCTCGGCATGCTGCCGCAGCACGTGCTGGAAGAGGGCGGCAAGTACCGCATCAAGGGACGGGACGATGCCGGCCGCCTCCGCCTGCTGGAGGATGCCGCCGCCTTGGAGACGGCCGGAGCCTTTGCCTGCGTGCTGGAGCTGGTCACGCCTCCGGTGGCCCGCGAGCTCACCGCGGTCTGCCGCCGCATGGTCACCATCGGCATTGGCAGCGGACCCGACTGCGACGGCCAGGTGCTGGTCACGCCGGACCTGGTGGGTGGATTCCCCTGGTTCACCCCGCGCTTCGTCACCCCCCGCGCCCAGACCGGCGAGGCCATCCGCACCGCCGTGCGTTCGTGGCTCGACGCCCTGTAAGTCCGGGGCCTGGCCGACGGCGGGGAGTTCTGGAGTCGCCGGGCCAGGCCGGATCCAGGCCGACGATTCTCTGGGGAGCGCACGCGCCTCGCGTGCGCCCTCCTTTCCCACCGAATCGTTTCGGCGAGCTCTCGTAGCTCCCCGAGGCCCCGGGGCTGATCCCCTTCCCATCCGGAGTCGGTGAGCTTTGGATGTCCCCTCGGCCATCGGCTGGGGATTACCGGGTGAAACGAAGCGCATCATGAAGGACTCGGAACTGCTTCACGCCTGGGCCAAGCGGCACGACCACGACGCGTTTGGTGAACTCGTCCGGCGTCATCTAAACCTGGTCCATGCCTCGGCCCGGCGGCAGGTGGGCGATCCGGAACTCGCCGAGGAGGTGGCCCAGGCCGTCTTCCTGGTGCTGGCCCGCAGGGCCGCCTCGCTGGGCGACCGGGTGGTGCTGTCCGGATGGCTGTTCCGCACCACACGCTTCGTGGCGACCCGCGCCCTGCGGACCCGCCAACGCCGCACCCATCACGAAACCCTGGCTGCCATGACCCCCGCCAACGCCGAGCCCGCCGCCACCCCCGACGCCTGGACCGAGGTGGCGCCGCACCTGGATGCCGCCCTGGCCGCCCTGCCCGGGGCGGACCGGGATGCCGTGCTCCTGCGCTACGTCGAGGGCCGTCCGCTGCGCGCGGTCGGGGAACAGCTCGGTATCAGTGAGGACGCCGCCAAGAAGCGGGTGAGTCGGGCTCTGGAACGGTTGCGCTCCTGGCTGGCCCGCCGGGGCGTGGCGCTCACGGCGGGTGGTCTCGCCACCCTGCTCACAGAGATGCCCAGCGAGGCGGCGACGGCCGGATTGGCCGCACGAATTGCCGGCGCCGTGTCTGGCAGCACTGCCGAAGGCTCCGCGCTGGCGCTGGCCTCGGGCGCGGCGCGCGATGCCTTGCTGGATCGCGTGCGGGCTTTGCTTCCGTGGAGCGCGGTGGCGGTCCTGCTCATCGGCGTGGGTCTCTGGCTGGGCGTCACCCGGACTTCGACCCCCAGTTCCAGCGGGCTGGCCGCCGCGCTTGGTGCAACAACAGAGACCACAGAAGCGGCCGCGGTTTCCCAAGTCCCGAAGCCGGACCCCGCTCTCCCGGCGAGGCCGGGACCCTCCAAGGTTCTTCTGAGCGTTCGCTCGGCCCGGGACAACCGCCCGCTGGTGGCCAGCGTCCTGGCGTCCCTTTCCGGACAGCGGGAACACCTGGAGGACCGTGAGTACCAGACGGACGTCGAGGGGACCCTGGAGGTGCCGGTGTCGGACCCCAGGATTCGGTCCCTGGTTTTGTTCATCTCGGCATCCGGCCATGTGCCGGTGAAGGCGTCCTGGACGCATCACGAGTTTGTGGATCCGGTGCTGCTTCACCAGACCGTGCTCCAACCCGGTCAGGTCCTCGAAGGCGTGGTGCGGGACGAGGAAGGCCGGCCTATTCCAGACGCCCAGGTCCGCCTTCGGGGGTCAGGCATGGATTGGATGGCCCGGGAGTACACCGCATTTCACCCACGCCTGAGCGGGGTGACCACCGATGCCATTGGCCGTTTCCGAACCGACCAGATTCCCCCGCTGCGTGGACATCAGGCCGGCATGAGCTACGTCGTTGAGCACCCCGACTTCGCCAAGTCCCGGGTATGGATGCCCGGGCCTGCGTCCCTGGAGACCAACCACGTTGTGGTGCTGCAACAGGGCACCTCGTTCACCGGGCGGGTCGTTGGTCCGGACGACGTTCCTGTGGCCGGTGCCCGACTGGTGGAACGCGATCCCTACGGCGGATCCGGACGCGAAACGGTCTCCGGCCCCGATGGTGATTTCACCTTCGGACCCTTTGAGGGTACCCGGGTCGAAGTGGAAATCACCGCCGACGGATTTCAACCCGCCAACGAAAAGCTCGCACCAGCGATTCGGACCAATGAGATCGTGGTGCGTCTGCAGGCTGCCGATGGGTCGATAACCCCCGGGGAACAGACCATGGATCAGGCCCCGACAGTCCGCATCGTCGGCTCGGTGGTGGATGCCGAATCCGGCGCCCCGATACCGATCTTCAGGGTGCGTATGACCGAGGACGGCGGTGTCATCCAGAGCGTGATCGGAGACGGCCATCAGGGACGTTTCGACTGGCCGGTAGAAATGGCGTTCGTCCGGAAGTTTTCTCTGGAGGTGGATGCGGATGGCCACGCCGCGGCCCTCTCCGATGTCCGACCAGCCTCGGCGGGGACTCAGACCTTCGACTTCCGCCTGGAGCGGGGAGGATCCATCCGAAGCAGCGTGCGTGACGCCGCCGGCCGGCCGGTGGCCGGTGCCGTGGTGGGGATCAACGGGCCGGGGTTCAGTTTCATCGTACGGGACAATCAAACGTTCTCTGGCAATGGGGCGCTGCCTGTC
>JAFLEG010000239.1 GCA_017302195.1 Verrucomicrobiota bacterium | reverse complement strand
GCAGCCGGGGGATCGCGAACGGCCGTCGTCGCGCCTGGGGGAACATCACGAAGCGTGGGGGACGACACTCAGTGCTCGCGGGGGCGCAGAACCACCACGTCGGGCTTCGCCTTGTGCTTGGCAATCATGTTGGCCGGCAGAAAGCCGCGCCAGGACAGGTTCGGGTACACCATCGAGTGACGTCCGATCACCGATCCGGGGTTGAGCACCGCATTGCACCCGATGTCGGTGTGGTCGCCCAGCAGCGCCCCGAACTTCCGGAGTCCGGTGTCCATCGGCTGCCCGTTCTCCCCCTCCACCCAAACCGTGGAGCCATCGAGTTTGAGGTTGGAGAGAGCGGCCCCGGCACCCAGGTGGGCCTTGTGGCCCAGCACACAGTCGCCGACGTAGTTGAAGTGGGGCACCTGGGCGCCGTTGAAGAGCATGGAATTCTTCACCTCGCAGGAGTTGCCAATCACACACCGGTCCCCGATGAGGCAGTTCTCCCGGAGGTAGGCATTGTGCCGGAGGATGCAGTTCTTCCCGATGATCGCCGGACCCACGATCATGACTCCCGGTTCCAATACCGTGCCCTCCCCAATTTGCACGTTTTCCCCGATGTGTGCGGCCCCGATCGTCCGGTGCTGCTGGGTCGGACGCACCTGCGTCCGCACATACTCGCCCAACCGGGCCAGTACTTCCCAGGGATAGGTGCAGCCTTCAAAGATCGCGGCGTGCTCCGTCTGGGCGAGGTCAAACAACCCGGAGATCTCGTACATGCCGTCACGGTGCAGAAACCCGCACCGCAACCGCAACCCGAATCCACGGACCAACAACGCTCGCATCCGCATTCCGATCACGAATACGGCATGCGATGCATTCGCCAGGATGCTTGATTCACTTCATCCCTCTTCCTTCATCCTTCCTCCTTTCCCCACGGTTCCCCGTGCACCCGGGGCGTGTCCCGCGGCACCATGACCCCGCGCCATCATGCCTGCACGTCGCTGGCCCTGGATTCTCCTCACCCTGCTGGTCGCCGCGGGACTGTTCCGTCTGCGGTTCGACACCGATGTGCTGGCATTGCTCCCGGAGTCGCTGCCCGCCATCCGGGGACTGCGCCTCCAACAGCGGCACTTTGCCGCCTCCGGGGATCTGCTGATCACGCTGCGCGGCGCGGATCCCGAGGCGGTCTCCGACGCGGCGGCGGCAGTCAGCCGGGCGCTGGAGTCCGATCCGCCGCTCACCCGAAAGGCCCGGTGGCGCCCCCCCTGGCAGGAACACCCTGAGGACGCCGCCGAAAACCTCGGCTGGCTCTGGCTCCAGCAACCGCCGGAACAGGTCCGATTGCTGGTGGATCGCCTGGCCCCCGCCCGGGTGGCCCAAGAACTCGCTGCCGCCCGTGAGGAACTCACCACCTCGCTGGATCCCATGACATTGGCCAGGACCAGTTATGATCCCCTGGGATTCTCCCGGCTGCCGGGAGCTTCGGAAGGGGATCTGCCCGACACCGGCGATGGCGTCGGGCTGTTCACCAGCGGAGATGGCCTCTTCCGGGTGGTGTTTGTGGAACCACCGCGCCCGGACATGAACTACCGGGAACTGGCCCGGTGGCTGGCGGCGATCCGGACCCGTGCCGACACGGCACTGGCCTCAATCCCCGGAGCAGATTCCAAAGCGGTCCCCGGCTTCACCGGACGCCCGGCATTTATCGCCGAGATCGCCTCCGGGATGGAACGGGATCTCACCGGCTCCATACTGGCCACCATACTGCTGATCGCCGGGCTGTTCTGGATCGCACACCGTTCCTGGCGTCCGCTGGGCTGGCTGGTGATCTCACTGGCCGGCACGCTGGTGCTCACCCTCGCGCTGGGCGGACTGCTCTTCGGCACCCTGAATGTCCTGAGCGTGGGATTTGCCGCCGTGCTGCTCGGGCTCGCCGTGGATTACGGTCTGGTGGCCTATCAGGAGGCCGCGGCACATCCGGGTGCCCCGCCGGAAGAGGTTCGGCGGGCGGTGTCCCGCGGCGTGTGGTATTCCGCAGGCACCACCGCAGGCACCTTCCTGCTCCTGGGGTTCGCCGGGCTTCCCGGACTGGCCCGGCTTGGGCAACTCACCGCCATCGGCCTGCTGACCGGCGCGGTGGTGATGCTGTACTTCTACCTGCCGCGGGTGTGCCCCGTGCCCCCCCGGGCCGCACGGACGGCATCCGGCGCAGACCGGTCCCTTGCCGCAAGTTTCCCGGAACGGTTCGGCCTGCGGGTGACGGCCGGACTCCTGCTCCTGATGGCCTTGATTCTCGGGGGCCGCGGTCTGCCCGCGGTGACCGCCACCGACGACCCGCTCCGTCCGCGCGTCAGCCCGGCCTACGAGGCGATGGAGGGGATGCAGCGAGCCCTCGATCACCCGCAGGACCCGCTGGTCCTGGTGTGGGAGGGTAGCGACCCGGAGGCGGTGGCGCGCCAGATGGGGATGGTCCGCCAGCAGTTGGAATCCGCGAAGGAACGCGGAGCGGTGGAGGCCTTCGAACTTCCCGACCGCTTCTGGCCACGGCCGGATCACGCGGCGGTGAACCACCCGATCCTGCGGCAGTGGATGGAAGCCTCTCCAGGCCTCCGTGACGCCGTCCTGAGCGCCGGCTTCAACTCGAATGCGGTCGCGCTGCTGGATCGCCTGAAAACGCACTGGACGCAGACGCCGGCGGCGTTGACTCCCGATGTCTGGCCCACCAACGCCACCGCCGCCTGGCTGAGGGCACAGTCGGTGGCCCGGACCACCGAAGGCCGCTGGCTGGCTCTGGGCGCGGTGTTTGCCCCGGACCCTGAGACCCTCCCGCGGGAACTCGGCCCGCTGCCGGCAGGAACCACCCTGGGCAGTTGGACCACGCTCAGCCGCAGCCTGGTGTCCTTTGTTCAACCCCGGGTGGGCCTGCTCTTCGCCGGCATCGCCGCGGCCCTGACCGGATGCCTCTGGATGGCCTTCGGGCGGGGACGCGAGGTGGTTCTGGGCCTGGCAGCCCTGGCGCTGAGTTTCGCCCTGCTGCTCACGGCGATGTCCCTGCTCGGATGGACCTGGAACCTGCTCAGCCTGGTGGCCCTGCCGCTGCTGCTGGGGATCTCGGTGGACTCCACCATCCATGTGCAACTCGCCCTGCAGCGGCACCAGGGCGAAGCCCGCGCGGTCTGGCGCACCACCGGACGCGCCCTGCTGCTCTGCGCCGGCGCCAACATCGCGGGGTTCGGGTCACTCGCCTGGAGCAGCAACCGGGGACTCGCCAGTCTCGACCTGCTGTGCGCGGTGGGCGTGGGGTGCGTGTTCGCGATCTGCGTGGGACTGCTCCCGGCATGGTGGCGCCGATGGGCCGGCCCCGTTGCCGCCCCCCCCTCCACAGCACCGGGTCCCTCCGCCCTGTATGGGCCGGCCGTCTGGCGCCTCGCCCGAGTGCTGGCCCGGGTGCTGCCCGATGCCGCCGCGCACCAGACGGCCACCTTCGGCGGATGGCTCTACCCCCGCCTTGCCCCCGAACGCCTCCAGATCGTGGCGGGCAACCTTCGTCCGGTGGTCGGCCCGCCCCCCGGCGCCGCCGAGGCGGCAGCCCGACGCACCTTCCATCAGTTTGCCAGGAAGCTGGTGGATCTCTGGCGGCGCGAGGCCGGGGTGATGGACGCGGTGCGTATCGAACCGGGCGATGGCTGGCAGCACTTCACCGAAGCCAGGAAATCCGGACGCGGCGTGCTCCTGGTCACCCCGCACCTCGGCAACTGGGAATTGGGGGCCGACCTGCTGAAGCGGGATGGCATCCGGCCCCTGGTGCTGACCGCGCCCGAGCCCGGGGATGGCTTCACCGAACTGCGTGCAGCGGCGCGGAGGCGGCTGGGAGTGGACACCCTGGTGGTGGGCTCGGACCCCTTTGCCTTCGTCGAAGTGATTCGCCGGTTGCAGGACGGCGGCATGGTGGCGCTGCTCATGGACCGCCCGCCCGCGGCCACCGCCGTCAAGGTGACCTTCCTGGGCCGTCCATTCCTGGCCAGCGTCGCCGCCGCGGAACTGGCCCGCGCCTCGGGAGCGGTGGTCCTCCCGGTGATCATCGTGCGCGAGGGGCCCCTTCACCGCGCCCACGCGCTGGCGCCGGTGGACTACGACCGCCGCGCCTTGGGAAACCGTGAGGAACGGATTGCATTCACCGGACGAATCCTGCGTGCCTTCGAGTCCGCGGTCCGGCAATTCTCCGACCAATGGTTTCATTTCGTGCCCGTGTGGCCGTCGGGGCCGCAAGCGCCCGAGCCCGCTCCGCCGGCAGAACCGCGGGACCCATCCCTTCATCCTCCTTCCTCCTGAAACCTTGCCGCTGAAATCTTTCTGGCCTCCCCGCATGGGACCCGATTCACACATCTCCCCACACCCTCCGGGGTGGGGCGAATTTTCAACGAGCCCCAAGCGTGTGAAGTCACCGCCACGTCCATCCGCCGGCTCCGTCATCACCGCCCTGAGCCTGCTGCTGATCGCCGTCCCGTGCGCGGCTCAAAGTCCTGACGAAACGCTCGACCGCTGGCTGACCGCTCAGGCAGGACTCACCTCGTGGACCGCCCAGTTCACCCAGGTCCGGCATCTTCAGGCGCTGACGCAGCCCCTTTCTTCTCCGGGACGGGTCTGGTTTCAGGCCCCGGACCAATTCCGGTGGGAACTGGGCGACCCGGCGAAATCCATCGCGCTTCGGAATGGGACCGATCTCTGGATGCTCTCGCCCGCGTTGAAACGTGCCGAGCAGTATCCGCTGGATGCGCGGACCCCCGGTCCGATGAAGGACGCCCTCACGCTGCTCGACAGCGGGTTCCCCCGCGACGGCGCCGAGTTCCGCCGCCGCTTTGAACTGCTCGAACTAGTCACGACCAACGCGCAGTGGCGGTTTCGGCTGCGTCCGCGCGCCGCCGCCTCCCGGCGATTGCTGCCCGCCCTGACCCTGGAGGTCCGGACCAACGACCTGGCGCTGGCCGCCTCCGAACTCCAGTTCACCGACGGCTCCCGGCTCCGCAATGAATTCCACGACGCCGAACGGAATCCCGACATTCCGGCATCCCTGTTTGCTCCCGGGCTCGACAGATCCTGGAAGATCACCCGCCCCGAAGGCCCCCGATGAACGACGCCCTTCAGCACCTGCCGCACGGTCCGGAGTTCCGGTTCCTCGACCGGATGCTCACCCTTGACCCGGGCACCAGCGGCGTCGCCGAGTACCGCCTGAAGGGGGATGAGCCGTTCCTTCGCGGACACTTCCCCGGGGACCCGCTGCTTCCCGGAGTTCTGCTGCTGGAGGCCGCCGCCCAACTGGCCGGGATCGTCGCCCAGTCGGATCCCGCCCATCCGCCGCTGCCGGGGCTGAAGCTCACCGCGGTCCGGTCGGCAAAGATCCTGGGTGCTCCGCGCCCCGAAGAACTGATCACGCTGCACGCGCGTGTCCTGGCCCGAATGGGCCATCTCATCCAGGCCCAGGCCACCGCCACCCTGCGCGGCACGCTCATCCTGCAATGCGAGGTGACCCTTGCCGGCAGTCCATAACCACGATGGCTGGTTGGAAACAGCGAAGGCGCCAGGACGCGAAGAGGCGTGTTGGGGAAGAACGAGAACCCCGGGAACCGCGCACCACCGCACATGGGTCAGCAGGATCGTCTCACGCTTCCCGCCGCACGGTCTGAACCTCTTTAGGGTGAACCTCATCCTGGAGGGGACAACCGCGCGCGCCACTCGGCGCGGGAGATCTTGCCCCGGGTGTTGGCCTCCAACCGCCCGACCCGGTGCCAGATGCGCGGCAACTGCCACGCCGGAAGCCGGGCGGCAAGGAACTCGCGGAGCGACGCATCGGACACCGAGGCGTCCGCCTGGACCACCGCGGCCACGGCATCCCCGCGGATCGAATCCTCAGGCACCCCGAGCACCAGTGCGGCGCGGACTCCGGCGTGCCGCAGCAACTCGGCCTCCACCGTCTCGGGATGCAGCTTGCGTCCGGCGACATTGATGAGGTCCCCCGCCCTGCCCAGCAGGCGCACTCCGCCACCGGGGGTCAGTTCCACCCGGTCCCGCGCGCGGTACACCCCGCCCAAGAGCGGCGCATCCGGCTCCGGCCAGTAGCCCGCCCCGACTGCGGGCCCGCGCACCGTCAGACAGCCCTCCGCATCGGAATCCACACCAACCCCGTGCAGAGGCCAACCCGCCAGGGTCCCGTCGGTCCGCGGCACCGATGATGGATCGTAGGCGATGCCTCCGCATTCCGACGCCCCGAGGAAATTGTGCAGCTTGAGCCCGTGTCGTTGGAACACCGCCTCCTCCAGAGCCAGGGGCAGCGGCGCCCCGGCGGAAATCGCCAGACGGACCGCGGCCGGAATCACATCGGCCTGCAGCCAGGTGGTCCACAGGGCGGGAACCGCCGGCAGGGTCAGCGCCGGCTCCGGACACCCCCGCACACACCGCGCCAGCACCTCGGGCAGCGGGGACGGGACCAGGTACAGCGGCACTCCGTGGAGCAGGAGCGGCAGGATCAGGTTGGCGAACCCATAGCTGTGCGCGAGGGAGATCACCCCCAGGTTGGGTTGTCCGGGATGGAGTCCCATGGAGGTCACGATGGCGTCGCCATCGGACGTCATCTGCGATGCCGTGAAGCGGATGCTCCGTGGGGCCCCCGTGGTGCCCGAGGTGCGTTTGAGCAGGGCGGTGCCCTCCGGTGGCGGCGGTTCCTCCGGAAGCCTCTGCCCGGATTCCAGGGGGCAAAGCACCCCTCCGGAGCGCCAGGCCCGCAGCACGGAAACCACGAAACCGACGTCATGCCCCTGCGCCACCACACGGCGTTCGGTGGCTGCGGCGGCATCCGCAAGGGCGCCCAGCGCCTCGAAGGTCCCGGAATCCCCCGACCCCAGGTCCCGAACCGC
>JAFLEG010000238.1 GCA_017302195.1 Verrucomicrobiota bacterium | reverse complement strand
GTGGCGGAGGCGGCCGGGGCGTGGTTTGTGGGAAGCCATCCGATGGCGGGGTCGGAACGGACCGGATTCGAGGCGGCACGCGCCGATCTCTTTGAGGGCGCGGTCTGCGCGGTCACCCCCACCGACCGGACCCACGGGCCGGCCCGGGAGGAAATTGAGGCGCTGTGGGCGGCGGTGGGCAGCGAGGTGCTCACGCTGTCCCCGGTGCAGCACGATGAACTGGTCGGACGCTCCAGCCACCTGCCGCATGTGGTGGCGGCTGGCCTGGCCAGCTACGTCCTGAGCCCGGCGCATGCTCCGGTGCAGGCGATGCTCTGCGCCAGCGGGTTTCGTGACACCACGCGGATCGCCGGCGGCGCGCCCGAGATGTGGCGCGACATCGCCCTGGCCAACGGCACCCACCTTGCCCGGGCCCTGGGCGTGCTGATGGCGGACCTGCGCGAGTTTCAGCAGGCGCTTGAAGAACGGGATGCCGCCGCGGTGGAGGAGTTCTTCCGCAAGGCCCGCGCGCGCCGAGAATCGTGGCTCGCGGGCGGGCGTTCCGGCCAGGGCGAATCGTCCCCTTCCTCCAGTGCCGCTGCCTGAACTCATCGAGATCGTGCCGCCGTCGGACCGGGCGCCGTCCCGGATCACGGCCCCCGGATCCAAAAGCATCACCAACCGGGCCCTCATCCTGGCGGCGCAGGCCCAGGGCGAGGTCGTCCTGAGGGGTGCGCTCTGGAGCGAGGACACCGAGGTGATGGTGGACTGCCTCCGTCGCCTGGGATTCGAGGTGACGGTTGACGCGGAGCCCGAGGAACCGGCCAACCGGACCATGCGTGTGCTGGGACAGGGCGGACACATCCCCGGGGGAGGCACCCCGGAAACGCCCCTGGAGCTGCACGTGGGCAATGCGGGCACGGCAGCCCGGTTCCTGGCGGCGATGGTCTGCCTGGGCCCGGGAGTCTGCAGGCTCAGCGGCGTGCCTCGGATGCATGAGCGTCCGCAGGCGGCCCTGCTGCAGGCCCTGCGCGCACTCGGGTATCGGGTGGACGCCCCGGGCGACCGGCTCCCGGCGGTGATCCATGGGGCGGGTCCACGCCCCGGGCATGTGGTCACCTCCGTGGAGGAAAGCTCCCAGTTTGCCTCCGCGCTCCTGCTGTCGGCGCGGGCCGGCGGTTGGACGGTGGGGGTCCGCGGGGCCAACGTCGAGGAGTTGCCCTATGTGGAGATGACCCGCCGGCTGGTGGCGGCATTTCCCGCGGAGGGGGGCGAATTCCGGATCGAGCCGGACGCCTCCAGCGGCAGCTACTTCTGGGCGGCCGGCGCGCTGCTGGACCGTGACGTGACGGTCCGCGGCTGGCCGGCGAGCGGCTGGCAGATTGATGCCGAGTTTCCCAGGTTTCTGCGGCTGCCGTCGGAGGTCTCCCGCGAGCGGGATCTGGGCGACAGCATCCTGACCGCCATCGCCATGGCGCCCCTGGCGCCCTCCGCGGTCCGGTTCACCGACCTGGGCCGGCTCCGGGTCCAGGAGTGCGAGCGGGTGCTGGCGATGCGCACCGGACTGGAACGGTGTGGCGCGCGGGTCCTGGAGAGCGGCGACACGCTGACCGTCACCCCGGGCCCGCTGCGGGGCGCGGTGATCGAGACGTATGGCGATCACCGGATCGCCATGAGTTTTGCGACCCTGGGCTTGAAGGTGCCGGGAATCCGAATTCAGAATCCTTCCTGCGTGCGGAAAACCTTTCCGAACTTCTTCCAGAAGCTGGCTGATCCTTCCCCCGCGGGACTGGGTGCCGGCATCCGGGACGTGGTCACGGGCGGACTGCTCTCCGGCGCCGACCTGCTCCCCACCTGATGTCCAACACCCTCTCCCAGACCCTCGCCTCCCGGCCGCTCACGCTCCCGCACGTCATCACCGTGGACGGTCCCAGCGCGTCGGGGAAGGGGACGCTGTCGCGGCGTCTGGCCCGGGAGCTGGGCTATGTGTATGTGGACACCGGGGCCATGTACCGGACGCTGGCCTGGTGGGCCTTGAAGCGGGGCCTGCGGGTGGAGGCCCCCATGGCGGTGACTGACGAGGATGCCGCGGTGCAGTTGATGCGGCGCTGGAAGGCGGAGCTGCGGGTGGTGAACGGGCAGGCCTGGATCCATGTGGACGGCTATTTCCCGGAGAAGGAAATCCGGGGAGACACCGTGGAGCACGCCGTGCCGGTCCTCGCACAGATCGGCCGGGTGCGGGACTGGATGGTCGCCCGCCAGCGGGACTGCGTGCAGTTTGGTCCGCTGGTGATGGAGGGAAGGGACATCGGCACCGTGGTGTTCCCGCTGGCCCCGGTGAAGTTCTTCCTGGAGGCGGATGAATCGGAGCGGCAGCGGCGGATTGAGGGGCGGGGCGGCAATACCAGCGCCGCCCGGCGCGACCAGATGGACAGCACCCGCAAGAAGGGCGCCCTGGTGCCGGCCCTGGATTCCATCCGGATCAACAACACCGGGCAGACCCCGGATGAAACCTACGCCATCATGCGGCGCCATGTACAGGAACGCCTGGAATCCCGGTAGGGCCTGGACCCCCCGCAGTGCAACTGCCTGGCGGTTTCTGCTGGCGGTTGCCGGGGTGCTGTGGTCGGGGCCGCTCCGAAGTCCCGTCGCCGCCCAGGATCCCTCGTCGCCCCCCGCGGCCCCGGCGGTACCGGGAGCCCCCAACGAGGCGTCCAAGGTTGCGGTGCTCTTCAACACGCGGTCGCCGCGCTCCCAGGAAGTGGCCTTGTTCTATGCCAGGAGCCGCGGCATTCCGGAGACCCAGGTGATCGGGCTCGACTGCGAGTCGGAAACCCTGATCACCCGGCAGGCCTTCCTCACCCAGATCCTGACGCCCCTCCGCCGGGTCCTGGCCGAGCGCGGTCTGGCCCAGTTCGATCCCGCGGATGCCACCCGGATGACGGCCACGCGGCTCCGGTATCTGGTGCCGGTCTATGGCATGCCGTTCCGGATTGTGAACGACACCAATCTGATCGAACCCGCCGCGGCCAGCCTGCCGGAGGAGCTGCGGCGCAACGGCGCCTCGGTGGACGCCGATCTGATGCTGTTGGCCTCACAGCCGCCGGTGGTCTGGGCGGGGCCGATCTCCAATCCCTTCTTTGCCGCCACCAATGCCGCCGCGCTGCGTCCCGAGGCCGGCCTGTTTCTGGTGTCCCGGCTCGACGGCCCGACACCCGAGCTGGCCATGGGTCTGGTCAGCCAGGCGCTGGAGGCGGAACGGGATGGCCTCTGGGGCTGCGCCTACCTGGATCTGCGCGGCGTCAAGGACGGGCCCTACAAGCTGGGCGATGACTGGCTGGGGAGCGCGGAGGCGGTCTGCCGGCTGCTCGGGTTTGAGACCTTCGTGGACCGCAATGAGGCGACCCTTGCCGCCGGGTACCCGATGAATGACATCGGCATCTACGCCGGCTGGTATGATGCCAACGTCTCCGGGCCCTTCACCCTGCCCAGGGTGGATTTCCGTCCGGGAGCGATCGCGTATCACCTGCATTCCTTCTCGGCCTTCGCGCCGCGCAACACCGACCAGAACTGGGTGGGACCGCTGGTGGCCAAGGGCGCCACGGTGACGATGGGCTGCGTGGATGAGCCCTTCCTGCAACTGTCGCCCAACTTCGGGGCCTTTCTGGCCCGCTTCGCCTCCGGCATGAACTTTGCCGAGGCCGGCGCCGTGGGGCAGCCGGCCCTGTCCTGGCAGACGCTGCTGATCGGCGATCCGCTGTACCGGCCCTTCTCCCCGGACCTTTTCGCCCGCGCCCGGGATCTGGAGCAGCGGGGAAGTCCGCTGCTGTCCTGGACGCTGCTGCATCGCGTGAACTCCTTCCTGCAGAGCGGCGGCAACGTCAGCCGGGCGCTTGCGGACCTGGAGACCGTGCCCGCCGCCGGCACCAATGCGGTGCTGGCGGCCAAGGTGGCCCGCCTGTACGCGGAGAAATCGCGCCTCCGACAGGCGATCAACTGGGGCCAGAAATCCCTGGCCTCCGGCGGTGTGCCGGCCGAGCGGTCGCGATTGTTCCTCGAGGTGGCGGACTGGCAGCGCACGCTGGGACGTCCGGAGGATTCCCTGGCCACGCTCGCGGCGCTGGTGAAGGAGGCGCCGGCCCACCCCGACCTGCTGGCCATCCGCCGGCGGCAGCTCGAGCTGGCCCGGGACCTGGATCGCGCCGATGAGAAGGCCTTCTTCCAGGCCGAGGTGGACCGCCTGGCCGCCACCGCACCTGCGGGCCAGTAGGCCGGTGCAGTCCGCAGCGGAACGGAGGTCCTGGCGGGCGGCATGCGCGCCGATTCTCCATGCGGTCCGCATGGCGACGACTTGCCGGGCCGGGGAACGACCGCCACGCTGGGGGCGACACATGCGCTGCCTCCTCTTTCTCTGTCTGGGCTGGGCCTGCGTCGCGCAGGGTGCGGCGCGGCGGATTCCCGATCCCCCGCCGGTGCCCCGGGAGTTCCGCGGGGTCTGGTCGGCGTCGGTCGGCAACATTGACTGGCCATCCCAACCCGGCGCCCCGGTGGCCCGCCAGCAGGCCGATCTGCGCGCCCTGCTCGACATGGCGGTGCGGGTGCGGCTCAACGTGGTGATCCTGCAGGTGCGCCCCTCGTCAGATGCCCTGTATGCCTCATCTCTGGAACCCTGGAGCGAATACCTGACCGGACGGATGGGACAGGCTCCGAATCCCCGGTGGGATCCCCTCGAGTTCGCCTGCGCCGAGGCCCATGCACGCGGACTCGAACTCCACGCCTGGATCAATCCGTTCCGCGCCCGCTACTTCAAGACCCTCTCCCGCCCCTCGGCGGATCATGTCACCCAGCGGAATCCCCGGTGGGTGGTCCCGTTTGGCAACCTGCTGTGGGTGGATCCCGGCGTTCCGGAGGCCCGTGAGCACGTCCTGCAGGTGGCCCTCGACATCGTGGAGCGCTACGACGTGGATGGCTTCCATGTGGACGACTACTTCTATCCCTATCCGATTCGGCTTCCCGACGGCACCTGGCAGCCGTTCTTCGATGGAGCCAGCTACGGCCGCTACCGGTCGGAGGGTGGTCGGCTCGAGTTGGGGGACTGGCGACGGGACAACGTGAACCAGTTCGTGGCGTCCCTGTATGAGCGCATCCACAAGGCAAAGCCCTGGGTCAAGGTGGGCATCAGCCCGTTCGGCATCTGGCGTCCGGGGTTTCCGCCAGGCATCAAGGGACTCGACCAGTACCTCATGCTCCATGCGGACGCCCGGCTGTGGCTGAACCAGGGATGGTGCGACTACCTCGCGCCCCAACTCTACTGGCCGCTCGGACGTCCGGAGCAGAACTTTCAGGGCCTGCTCCGCTGGTGGGAACAGGAGAACCGGCAGTCCCGCCTGCTGACGCCCGGGCTCAACAGCGCGAAGATCGGCGACGACCGGCGGGTGGGTGACACCCTGAGCCAGATCCGCATCCTCCGGCAGGATGGCGCGGAGGGCGAGGTGTTCTGGAATGCCAGCAGCCTGCTGCGCAACTTCGGCGGTCTCGCGGTCGCGCTGCCCCAGGATTTGTTTGCGCGTCCCGCCCTGGTTCCGCCGACTCCATGGCTCAAGGTTCCGGCGCCGGACCGTCCGGAACTGGCCGTGGAACGTCCCCGGAGCGACGTCGTGTCCGTGGGCTGGCAATCCCCGACCAACACCCCGATCTCTGCCTTCGTCCTCCAGCAGCGCGTGGCTCTGCAGTGGCGCAGCGAGATTCTCCTGCCGTCCGTCACCAACCGCGTCTTCGACCGCCGGCGCGGCATCGTGCTGCCGGAGGAGGTCCGCATTGTCCCCGTGAACCGGGCCGGCGTGGAAGGGGCTCCGGCGGTGTGGCGCGGGGAATAGCGGGGAGACGCGGAATCCGCGTGACATCGTCCGGCGGACCGCGCGGGCTTGCGGCATGATCCGACGCGCGTTTGTGATGTCCGTGAATCCCGGGGCGGAGGCGGAGTATGAACGGCGGCACCGGCCGGTCTGGCCGGAGCTGGAGGCGGTGCTGCTCCGGCAGGGGGTGACCCGCTACTCAATCTTCCTGGAGCCGGACTCCCGGCAGTTGTTTGCCTATGTGGAGTTCACCGACGAGGCACAGTGGGACGCCATCGCCGCCACGCCGGAGTGCCGGCGCTGGTGGCGTCACATGCGGGATCTCATGCCGACCGACGCGGAGGATCGTCCGACGAGTCGCGCCCTGCGGGAGGTGTTTCACCTCGCACGCGGATCGGGCGCACATTGATGCAGGACGGCGCGGCCCACACGGCGGGCGAACAGTCTCCGATGCGTCGCTT
Organism: Verrucomicrobiota bacterium; assembly: GCA_017302195.1. Taxonomy (GTDB): domain Bacteria; phylum Verrucomicrobiota; class Verrucomicrobiia; order Limisphaerales; family UBA9464; genus UBA9464. Next base: position 614 of record JAFLEG010000238.1, on the reverse strand, counting down.
ACCCCGCTGAAGACCTGGGGGCCGGCCAATGACTTCGGAGCGCCCTGGCGGCACGGGCCCGGTGACTGAGGCCGCTCTTCACCGTCTCCCCGAGTTCGGCAAAGGACTGGGTGTGTCCGTCGGGCACAAACAGGGGGTCATATCCGAAACCCCTGGCCCCGGTGCCCTGGCGCAGGATCCGGCCCGGACAGGTCCCCTCCACACAGCGGGTTTGGGCGTCGAGTTCGGCCGGTCCGGCTCCGGGAGTCACCGCGGTGAGCGCCAGGACACATCGGAACTGCGCCTGTCGGTCCTCGTCGGGCACGGCTTCCAGCAGGCGGAGGAGCTTGGCATTGTTCTCGGCGTCGGGTGAGTTGCCCGGCCGTCCGTCGTCCAGGGCGGCAAAGCGCGCGGAATGCACCCCGGGAGCGCCGCCCAGCGCCGCCACCTCCAGGCCGGAATCATCCGCCAGCACCCAGTCCGCCGGAGCGCCATCCGGCAGCCCGGCGATATGCAGCGCCCAGGCGACGGACTTGATCCGGGCATTGGCCTCGAAGGTGGCGCCGGTCTCCTGGGGCTCCACCCGGGTGGACACGTCCCGCTGCGACAGGAGGATAAATTCCGGGCCCATCAGG
>JAFLEG010000237.1 GCA_017302195.1 Verrucomicrobiota bacterium | reverse complement strand
TACCGGCGGGGAGAACGAACGCGCTTCATGGGGACGTGGACGTGATTCATTTGGGAAGCAGGCTTTCGCCGCCAAAGCCTTCGTAGATCATCAACTCCTTCTTCTCGCCCGCCTGCTCGATCAGCACCCGGTTGGTGCCCAGGCGGAGCAGCTTGATGCCGTCGCTCTCACCGCCTTCGCGCAGCAGTGCGGACTGACCGCTGGGGGTGCGGATGAAGGCGTCGCGTCCGGCAATGCCCAGCAGGGCCATGGGCGGCGGGCGAAACACCGGTGCCAGGATCTCGCTCTGGGTGATGCGGTCCATGCGCGCCTGGAGCAGCGGGGAGGGAGGCGGTGGCGGCGGGCGTGAGCGGCGGGAGGACCCCGGGGAAACTCCCGGCGGCAGACGCATCGCCATCGGCCCCGGGCCGCCCGGCGGCACGGGAGGAGCCGTGGCGGTGGCAGAATTCGTTCCCCCGAGGGCCGGCGGGTTTGTAGCCGTCATGGCATTGGTGGCAGCCGCCGCCCGTGGAATGTTGGTTGCAGCGGCGGCGGAAGCAGCGGGAAGCGACGGCGTATTGGTGGCGGGTGCCGGACTATTGGTTCCAAGGGCTGCCACATTCGTGGCGAGGACCACCTGCTGGGTGCTGACCGTTGCCGGTCGGGCCTCCACCGGCGCATTGGACTCCGCCACCTGCCAATGCGGAACGGCGGGCGCATGCACGCCGTCCAGCGGGTTCCGACGCACCATCAGACCCACGACCTCAAATACCAGCACGCCCAGAAGCAGGACGGTGGCCAACGACAGCAGGCGGGGAAGACGTTCAACCACGGGGCCCCTCCGTTTCCTGCCACTGCCCGTAGTTGAGCAGGATGAGATTGAGACTGAGCCTGATCATGCCCGGACGCATGGGCTCCGGATTCAATTGCAGGGAGTCCATCACCAGGGGGAAACCCAGGCCCCGGATGCGATGCAGAAACGCCATCAGGGCCGGCACCTGTCCCGAGGCCTCCAGACGAATGGAGCCCACCTCCCGCTCGGCTCCCCGGTTGAGCGTTTCGCGGATCGGCCCCAGTTGCAGGCCGCTCTGCTGGGCCGACTGCTGGAGGGCGGCGCTGGCATCGGCCACCAGCGTGTTGGTGGGCAGGCGGGACGGGTCCATCTGGAAGGACTCCATCAGCCGGCGCAACCGGACGACCCGTGAGTCGTACAGGTCGAACTTCTGCCGCAGGGCTGCGGCCTCGCGCTGCAATTGACGGTATTCCACCCGGCGCTGGGATGCCGCGTTGAAGAGACGCCATCCCCCGAAAAGGACGAGATAGAGGCCCAGGCCCATGGCCGCGAGCCGGACCGTCCGACGATCCCGATCCGTCAGTGTGGGGAACTTCATGGCGGTGTTCCTGGAGTGGGTGGGGGTGGACGTACCGGACCGCCCGGTGCGGCCGGGGCGTTGGATCCGCCCGGCGGAAGATTGGGACCCAGCGCCAGGCCTTCCCGTTCGGACGAATCCTTCCAGCGCGCCGCGATGCGAAAGTTGATCCGCTGGCGGTCCGGCGTCGGAGTCTGGTCCTCCACCACCACGCTGGAAAAGAATCCGGAGTTGACGAGCTTCAGGCGGAAGTCGCCGACCTGCGCCAGATCGCGCAGGTATCCCGTCAGGGACACCTCGCCCTGCCGGTTGATGCTGAGCGTCTCCACGCGGGTTCCGGACGGCGCCGCCTGGGCGACGACGTAGGCCGCATCGAGATGGGGCGCCTGATTCAACTCCAGGTAGCGCAGAAAGCTCAGTTCGCGGTCAATCACCGCCAGTTGGGCGCTGTCGGATTTCAGCTCCGTGAGCCGGCGGGAAAGGCGTGGCTTGAGGCCCCAGGCCTCCAGATAGGGAAACGCCAGGACCAGCACCAGGAGCGCCACGGCCACCGACAGCGGCCGGCGGGGAATGCGTTGGGAAAGACGGCGGGCGGCTTCGGACGGAACCGCCGTCCGCAGCGCGATGAAGCCGGGCTCGGCGGAGGCCGCGGACGGCACCCCGCGCCGCATCAGTCCCTGGATCGCGGTGGAGATCCCGGCACCACCGGCGCCAGTGTCAGCCAGCTTCTGCACCTCGCCCATGCTGGCAATTCCCGCCACCGCGCCCGACTGGAGAGCCGCCGCCGCGCCGGGTCCGGAAATCCACAAGGGCGCCTGCCGCACCCAGGCCGTCCAGTTGCCGGTCCCCGACACCGCCGCACCCTGGCTCGAACCGGAGCCGGTCCGGACGGATCCATCCGCTCCCGCCTGTGATTCCGGCCCCCAGGCCACCGGACGAACCACCGGCGCCTCCCCGGCGTCCCAGAGCAGCAACTCGCAGTGTCGCGCCCCGGCCTCCAGCAAGGCAAACCGCGCGGGACGTCGGGGAATCAGCTCGGCTCGGGCCAGGGCGGCCGGGGTGAACACCACCTCAGCCGCCCACGAACCGAACAATGCCGCGTGATCCTCCACGGCTTCCCGACGCAGTGCGGCAACCAGCACCTGCTGCTTCGGTTCGGTCGGCGACGGTTCGGAGGACGGCAGGGGCATCCAGCCCCAGGCAAGGGCCTCCGGGGGCAGCGGAAACTCCGCCTCCATCTGCAGGGGCAGGAGCCGCGGGATTTCCCCGGCCGCCGCCGGCAGGCTCATGGTCCGGAAGATCAGGCCGCGTCCGGGCAGCGCACAGCAGACCCGAACCTTCCCCCAGCCAGGCCGCCCTCCGGCCAGGGTCCGCAATGCCCCCTGGATCTGTTCCACCGAAGCCGGCGTCAGGCGTCCATCCGCCTGACGGCGCACCGGGAGATCCACCCCGCGTTCCCCCAGTCGGGCGTGGAAGGACTCGGCACCGATCTCGGCAAACATCCAGACAGGAGCGAACCACTCGGGCAATTTCACAAGTCATCCTCCCGATAGGCGAGCGTGGACACCGTGCGGGCCCCGACTCGAACCACCACCTCGATTCGCTGCCGGCTGCCGCGATCTCCCACCCGGCCTTCGCTGCGAATGCGGAAGGTCTCGGAGCGCATGGCAATCCGCGGCGACAATTCCCTGAGAATCTCCCGAGTCATTCCGGGAACGTCGAGCAGCGCGGCCTCATGGGCGAAGAACCCATTGGCCTGGCGGTGGGCCACGACGGCCTGGGCGAGCATTCGATCCACGCGGGGCAGGCACATCAACACCTCCACGGGTGCGGTATTCACATTGACCACACCCTCCAGGCTCGCGCCCTCCGCGACGGTCAGCGAGTCCGCAACCTCCTTGAGCAGCCGCTCGTCAATAACCTTGGGCCGGTTGGCATTGTTATTGTTCCGGTTGTTGCCCGGCTGTGCCCCGGGAGGGGGCGCCGCCGGGACATCCAGCAGGTCCACCAGCGAGCGGATCGGGCTCTGCCCCCGGTGGGCGACAATGGCCCGGGCGATTTCCTGCGTGACCCCCCGCACGCCGGTCAGGGCCGCCACGTCGGCATTCTGCACGTTGACCCGATCCCCGCCCGAGGCGTCCACATTGGCCACCCCGGAATGCGCAGTGAGCCAACCGGCCCATCCCGTCTCCGGCGCGACCTCCGCGACCCCGGAGCCCCCGTCCCCCTCCGAGGCTTCCCCGGCCGGACCGAAGAGTTTTTCCTCCGTCACGCCGCGCACCATCAGCAGCTCCCGGAGGGTGGGGATCGGTCCGTTCCGGGCGCGATAGGGCGGTTGCAGCGTGGCATAGTAGGGGGTCTCGGCACCCCCCGGTGACACGGTGTTGTCGGAGTCGTGCCAGTCCACGATGGCCGCGGCGATATCCGTGGTGAGGCCCAGGAGATTGGTCAGTTGATTGACGTCCGCCACGTTGATGTTGAGCCGGCCTTCTTCATCCGAAACCCCGAAGATCATGCCGCCGCCCTCCCCCGCGCGCGCCGGCCGGAATACGCTGAAGGCGCCGCGCCCCAACTTCATGTCCTGAAACTGCTCCGGGGCATTGTACAGCCCGGGACCGTGGTGCACCCCCGACCGGCTTCGGGTCAGCGCATCCTGATGCAGCAGGGCCTTCGCCTTCTCGACGCCGGCCAGGGCCAGGTAATGGGCCTGGATGCGGTCTGCATGGTATTTGCCGATCATGAGGTCCTTGCGCGTGGTCTGAAGCATTCCCAGGACCAGGACGGACAGCAGCACCACGCACCACAGCACCCCCACCAGCACCGAGCCGGAGCGGCCCCGGAGGTGGGCTCCCCTGGGGACGGCTGGAACTGGGGTGGCCGGGGCAACGATCATGGCGTCGGAGGGGTCGCCGGACCCGATTCGGGGCCGGACGCAGTGGAGGTGCCGGATCCCGAGGACGGCACCCCAATCCGCGCAATGGTCTGAAAGACCAGGGGCGGCTCGGCATTCGCCGCCGCCGTCTCCGCCCTCCGGGCGCGCGGTTGGCTGTCAAACAGCAACGTGATGCGGACCGCGTCGGGTAGCCCGACGAGGTTTGGGCGCGGGACCGAGGGCTGCGGCTTTCCCGTGCCGGCCTCCGGATCCCCCCACGAGTCGTACCACTTCAAGCCGTCATAGTACTCGAGCTTCAGCCCGGCGATCCCGGTCGCCAGTTCCTCCCGGCGACCGCCGGACAGCGGATCGAAGGCGATGGCTGGGTTGCGCCGACGCCACAGTGTCAGGCGCCCCGTCTGCGGATCCTGCTCCAGGAATACGCTCTGCTCGCAGAAATCCCCTTCGGCGGGCCGGGTGGGGGTGTAGTTGTGCGTGGCAAAATCCAGGTTGTCCGCCGAGGCATCCCCGATCCTCCGCTGCTCCCCCAGGAACGGAGCGCCCTGGGGAAGCGGGCAGGCACAGCGCAGATCGGCGCTCAGGCGATCCAGGACCACACGCGCCGTCTGAAAGACGTCGGTCCGCGGCTCCACCAGCCGTTGACCGGCCAGCCCGGCCCGCAGGCAGGCGTACGCTCCCCCGAGGACCAGCGCCATCAGCGCGGTGCTGATGACCATTTCGATGAGGGTGAACCCCCTGCCCCGCCCTCCTGGCAACCCCGGGGTCATCGCGGATTCCTTCCCGCGTCGCGGTTTCGGGACGAGCGGTCTGCGGCCGCCGGACCATTGGTCCGCGATCCGCCCGGAGGATCGAACAGCAGGGTGCGCAGTTCGTAGAGGGGCGCGGATTCCTCGGCATGCCGGACCAGAACCGTGACCTCATGCAGTCCCGTGACCGGTGTGGGACGCACGGTTTCCGTCCACCGAAACTGCGACAACCCGGTCCCGCCCTGTCCTTCGGTGACCCCGTCGCTGACCTCGAGTTCGGCGCGGAGCAGTTCCACGCGCCCCGCGGCAAGAAATGCCGCCACGGTCTGACGCTCCGAATCCTTCGTGGACCGAATTGCCGTGGTGATCCCCTGCGCCAGGCCCGCCACGGCGAATCCCAGGATGAGCAGGGCCACCATCACCTCCACCAGGGAGAAGCCTGTGGCGTTCCTCGGACGATGATTGGGAACGATCATGGATGGCTCCGTTCCACAATGCGGACACGGGAGGTCACCGGGTTGAGACGCAGCAGGAGGCCGCCGCCCAACCGGTCCTGAAGCGACACCTCCATGGCTTCGGCGGTGCCATCGGCGTAGAAGGTCACGGCATTGGGCCGCGGTGACGGGGCGGCCAGCGGTTCGTCCACCGGAGACTCGGCGCGCGTAGGATGAATCTGCACCGAGACCCGCGAGTCCAGACGTCCGCCGCCGCCCGTGAGGTCCGCCACGGCCCGGAAGGGATGGCCGCCCCCCCGCCGTCCGGACTGCGCTTCAATGACATACTCTCCGGAATCCCGATCCACACGCACCCGGTGGGGGCGGCTCAACGCGACCGCGCGGCCGCTGGCCAGGCTGAAGGCATCCACCAACTGCCGGGCCGAGGATCGCAGCACCGCGTCTTCCAGAGTGCCGCGCATCTCGGGAAGGATGACCGCCGACAGGATGGCGATGAGGGCCAGCACCACCATCAGCTCGATGAGCGTGAAGGCAGCGCGGAACCGCGGGCCCGCAAAATGACGGTGGCAACGGGACATCGGCCTACCAGTTGCCCACGTCCGCCGCCGCCCCCTCGCCGCCGTCCGCGCCATCGGCGCCCCGCGACCACAGGTCGAACGAGCCCGGATGGCGGGTGCCCGGCCGCTTGTACTGATAGGGATTGCGCCAGGGATCGGGGCGCAACTGCTTGACGTACGGTCCCCGCCACTTGTCGGCATCCGTGGCGGGCGCCTCCACCAGCACCTGCAGGCCCTCGGACGCCGTGGGGTAGCGGTCCATGTGCACGTAGTAACGCTCCAGCGCCGATTCCAGTTCGGCGATGTGCGCCTTGGACGCGCTGATCTTGGCGTCGGTCGTGGTGCCGACGAACTGCGGGATGATGGTGGCCGCGAGCACGGCCAGCACGATCACCACCACCATGATCTCGATCAGGGTGAAGGCGGCGGTGGTTCGGTGGATACGAGGGATGGATTTCACGGGCAGACGGGATTGGGGGGATTGAAGGCGGACTTTGGCTATTGGATGCCGCGGCTCATGCGGAAGATGGGAAGGAGCAGGGCGATGACCATGAACCCGACAATGGCGCCCACGATCAGGATCAGCACCGGCGCCAGCAGCGAGATCAGGGTCTTGGTCCGGGACCGCATCTGACGCTCCTCGATGGCCGCCACGCGCAGCAGCATGTCATCCAGGCGTCCGGTCTCCTCGCCCACCGCGATCATCTGCACCACGCTGCGGGGAAACAGGCCGAGTCGGCGCAGCGGCGCCGCCAGGGAGGCGCCGCCCTGGGTCTCGTCGGCCACCTGCGCGATCTGTGCCGCCAGGATGCGGTTGCCGATGGTGGACTCCACGATGCGCAGCGCCGGCAGCAGGGAGACCCCGCTCTTCACCAGGACACCCAGGGTGTGGGCAAACCGCCCCAGGGCCGCCGCCCGAAACATGCCG
>JAFLEG010000236.1 GCA_017302195.1 Verrucomicrobiota bacterium | reverse complement strand
GTGAGCTTCCGGAAAGCAACGACGGCCTGTGGCAGCAGGTGGAGTCCCCGGCAGGGTCGGATCTGGAGGTTCATCCCGGACTCCAGGGCGGATTCAGCGTCGCGCTGAACTTCGCAGCCTCCGAGCACCGTCCGCACTTCCCCGCGGCGCGCATCACCGCGCCGCAGGGGGGCGCCCTGCGGCTGGATCGCAACCGCGCCGTGATGGAGGACTCGGCACTTCCGTCGGCCACGGTCCGATTGGCCTACGGCCGGGGCTGCCGCGACACCGGTGAACCCGGTTCCCTTCCGGATCCCCTGGGAGGCATCGGACTGCAGGACGTGTTGCTGCGCTTCACCGCGCCCGGTGGACTGGTGGCGGAGGGCAGCCCGATGAATCAGGCGCCCGCACTGGAGCCCCACCTGGAGATCGGACTCAGCGGCGCCGTGCCCACGCATCGCACCGATCCCTTTCCCCAGGTGCGCCTCTACATTCCCGGGACCTGGGCGCCACCGGCGGATGGCCTGGATTCCGCAACAGACGGCAACGCCACCGTGGATGAAGGCGGGGAGGATCCCGAAAGCTTCAATCCCGCCCGGTATCTGCTCACCGGCGTGGGCACCGATGCCGCCGCCACGCCGGAGCATCCGGGAACGCCCGCCTACCAGGCCGGCGCGGCGGACTATGCCGGCGCCAACTTCCGCCAGACTCCCGGACTGCGCGCGCAGTCTTCCGCGGGCGGCGTTTCCACGGGCTTCTATCCGCTCACTCCCCGGAGCAAGTACTACGCACGGCTCTCCGGCGTCTCGGGCATCCACGAATCGGCGGACGGCCCCAACGCGCTCCCGGCCTACGGATACGACATCACCCTCGGCAACTTCGGCCTGAGCCTGCTTGCGAACGAGCCGCATGACAGCCGCATCGCGGGTTCGGTCGCGATCCCGCTGCCGAGCGGCTTCACCCAGTCGTTTGAGCGATTGATGCTGAGCTGCTGCGGGAACCTCACCGGCGGCGAGGTGGACCCCGAGGATGCCGACCACCTGCTCCTCTATTGGAGCGGCACCCGGTTCACCACACGGTCGCTCGCGTTCACCCACGATCCGAACGCTCCCTGTGACACGTCCAATGCCCTGCTCGAACTCGGCGTCAACGCCGATGTGGCGCATCTCTCCGAACAGCCCGCGGGCTTCCTGTATCCGCATCCCGACGGATCGCTGGTCGCCACCGACACCCTGGGCCGGGAGAGCCATCTGGCGCTGTCCGGACAGGTCACCCTGGCCGGTTACCCGTTCCTTCCGGTGCGCCGCGGTTACTTCAACGACCACGCCGCGTTCCCCGCCGGACCCGGCTGGATCAATCTGGCCGGCCGGGCCGGGGTCAGCTTCTTCCGGGATCTGGAAATGCATGGACACATCCTCGGTTCGTCCAACACCCCGGCGCCGCCGCTGTTCGTGAAGCGCGGCTGGGAGGCCGGCGGGGACACCTATTTCAACCAGGCGGGATTCGACGCGGCGCACCGCGGGTTCCCGCCCGGCACGACCTCACCGGACTATCAGACCGGAGCCACCCATTTGCCGCACGCACGCCAGGACTGGTTTGGCGCGGTCGGATTCGACTACCCGGTGCGGTTCGATTCGCTGACGCGGCAGTTCCGTTCGCCCGAGCCGAAGGGCGTGGACCTGGTGGTGCTGGAGACCGAGAGCCAGGTGGAGCGCCTGAACGCCGACCTCGCCGACCTGCGCTTCAGCGCCTTCCTCGATCTCAGCCTGCTGGCGGCGCCTGAGTTTCTCGTCGAGGAGGGCGCCTCCTGGATCACCGGCCAACTCGAGGAGGCCGCCGTGGAATCCATCCGGCAGGGACTTGACCGTCTCGCCGCCCTGCTCGACACGCAGATGCGGCGGCTGCTGGACGAAGTGGTGCTGCCGTCGGTGGAGCTTCCGGTGGTGGAGCCGCTGGTCCAGAACCTGCCCGCCAACGGCGACGCCGCCGCGATTGAGGACGCCCTGGACCAGTATCTGAATGGTCCGCTCACCCAATCGCTGCAGTCTCTGGCGGATGCCGCAGGCGCGGCGAACGATCTGACGGAGCGCGCCGCGGACGCCCTGGAGTCCGCGACCGGCGCACTGGAGACGGTGCGGAACGTTCTGCTCACCCTCCAGCAGAGCGAGCAGTTCATCGTCGCCGGTCTGGAGCGGCTGGGCGTGGACATCGCCCAACTGCCCGAGCCGCTGCGCGCCGAGGTGGAGGCCGAGCTGAACGCGGCGCTCGATGAACTGGAACTCCCCGGCGGCGGGGGCGGGGATGTGGTGGGACGCCTGGTCGAGATCCGCAACGCCATCGTCGAGCTGGAGGGGTCGCTGACCCAGCTCATTGCCGTCCTGGAACAGGGCCAGCAGTTCTTCGCGCAGCTTCAGGACACCGTGTTCGAGCCGGTGGGCGATTATGCCAACCTGGGCCTGGACCTTCAGCAGCGCCTCGGCGACTGGCTCAAGGCCGGATACGCGCTGGAGCCTGCCGCCTATTCCCCCGAGGAGCTGCGCGCCCGGGTGCGGCAGGAGATCCGGGACGCCTTCGCCGCCTCCCCCGTTGCCGCACGGCTCCAGGCGGTGCACCGCCAGTGGATCTACAACAGCGAGGCCGCGGTGCGCCTCGCCCTGGACGACGCCTTCCAGGCCATCAACGACCAGATCGTGGCGGTGGCGCAGACGGCACTGGAGGAACTCGTCACCGCCGTCCAGCCGGTCAAGACCTTCAGCAGCGTGGTGGAGTCCGTAAACTGGGATGGACGCGCTCACATCCGCAACGACCGCCTCACCCTGCTCCGGCTCGACAACGAGGCCATCGTCAATCTGCCCACCCCGGTGCCTGCGGTGCAGGTGCCGGTGCGCTTCACCGGTTATTATGAGTTCCGCGAGCTGACCTCAGATGGATCCCTCGGCTGCGCGGACGGCATTCCCGGCCGCCTCTCCGAGATTCTGCTCGGCGCCAGTGCCGGTCCGGCCTCGATGTTCGGCGGGGGCAGCACGCTGTCCGTGGATGCCAAGTTCACCCAGAGCAGCGAGGGCGGGCTGCTGGGGCTGGCGGGCGGACTCACCCTCGAGAGCCAGGGACCCAGCATGCAGATCGCCGGTCTCGATGAATTCGCCGCCACACTGTCCATTTCACCCGGTCTCGGAGAGTCCTACCTGAGCGCCTATGCCAGCGGACGCTGGACCTTTCCAAGTCCCGTGGGATTGCCGGTCCCGGTGGAGATGTCCGGCGGCGCCTTCTTCGGACGCGCCTGCACGCTGGATCCCCTGTCCTGGGATCCGCTCGCCGGCGAAGTCCTGAACGGTCTGGGCGGCGGCGACCACGTGTTCACCGGCGCCTATCTCTTCGGCGAGGCGGTCATCCCCTACGCCTCCGCGGGCTGCGTGCTGAACGCCTCCCTGGGCGCCGGCGCCCGGATCTTCGTCAATGATCCGGAGTTCGACTTCCAGAACGTCATGGTCGGGGGCCGCCTCGATGGACGGGTCTCCGGGGAGTTCCTCTGCCTGGCCAAGCTCCGGGGTGAAGCCTTCCTCGCGGGGGGGCACACCGGACAGCCCGATGGCTTCTTCTACAGCGGCGGCGCCGAACTCGAAGGCCGCCTCGGCATCTGCCCGATCTGCGTCTCCATCGGCGGCGGCGTGCAGACCTCCTACGCCCAGGGGGGCGGATGGAACATCAGTTACTGAAACCCTCTCCCGTTGTTCCCCATGCATTCCCACTCGCATCGCTCGTACTGCCTCGCGGCGCTGATGGCCGCCTGCCTTCTCAATGCGTGGCTGGTCCAACTGGCCGCCGCACCCGGCCTCGCCACCGTCGCCCAGGTCGGCCCCCCGGCCTCGGCGCAGTCGCATCATGTGCTCCTCACCTGGCATGCGCAGGAGGGCTTCCTGCCGCCGCCCGCGGTCTCCGTGCACCGCAAGGCGGGCCTCGCCGCGATCCCGGGCGATTTCAGCCTGCTGGCGGTCGTCCAGCCCACTGCGGATGTCCCGACGCTGACCCTGCTGCTGCAGTCGGCGGCCGCGGCGGGATTCGATCTCAGCGCGACAGAGCAAGCCGTGGATGGCCTGCTCGCCGGGCTTCCGCCGGCCGGTCCCGGCCTGGCTGGGAAGCTGTCCGCAGCCCTGCTCGCGCCGCTGCCGGAACCGCAGCGGCAGGTGCTCTTTGACCTCCTGCCGCGGATGAATCCGCCCGTGGCGCTGGCCTTGGGACGCGGCTTCCTCGCGGAAGTCTCTTCGGCGGAACCCTCCACCTTCGAGGTGCGCGTCGAGCATCCGGGCGATGCCGCGCACGGCACCGTGCTCGCCAGCGTCACCACGGGCACCGCGCCAGTCCCGCTGCCGGCGCCGGGCGCCCTGTCGGAGCAGATCGAGACGAGCCCCCGGGGACATCTCCGCGTCCAGTTGCGCTGGTGCACCCCGCCGGAACTCGCCAAGCGCACCCTGCATGTGGCCGGGTTCCAGCTCTACCGCGCCCGGCGCGCGGCGTGGATCGCCACGCAGGGCAATCCACCGCCGGCCCAGTGGACACCGCAGGCACTTCAGGAAGCCCTGACCGCGGGACTGCTGGAGCGGGTGAACCGGTCGCCGATCCAGCCGGACGCCACGCTGGCCTGTGGCGGAGTCCTGCCTCCTGATGCTTTCTTCGTCGCGGACGACAACGACTCCGCCCAGCGCCTGCGCCACGAACCCGGCGGCGAGCCCTTCCTCGCCGGCGAGGAGGTGACCTACTACACCGCGGCGCTGGATCACTTCCGGCGTCCGGGCCTGATCAGCCCCGGACTGGATGTCGTGGTCTGCGACCGCATGCCGCCACGGATGCCGGTGGGAGTGCGGGTGGAGAACCGTCCGCACTATGTTGCCGCCTCCCAGACCGGCACCGAGCATCTGGTCCTTTCCTGGAACCGCGCGCCCACCAATCAGGTGGCGGAATACTGGATCTACCGCTGGAACTCCCACACCGATGCCCTCCGCCACGGACCCAATCCCGGCATCTCCAACCTGCTGGCCCGGGTGCCCAATGCCGGCGGGGAGCCGCGTCTGGAATTCGTGGACGACGGCACCGCGCAGCTTCCTGCCGCGCCACCCGCGCCGCTGTTGCCCGGCGATGCCGGGCGCACTTTCTGGTACACCGTGCGAGGCGAGGCGGCATCGGCCTGCCTGTCCCCCGAGGGCCATGGCACGCTCAGCGGCCCCGGAGCCCCGGCCTTCGGGGTCCTGCGCCAGTGGAGCGGGCCCGGGATTCCCAAGGGACCTCTGAAGGTGCGGTGCTGCGGCGTGGCCGTGACCCCTTCGTTCAGCACGGTAGAGGCCACCAACGGCGTGCTGCGCCTCCGCTGGCAGCGGACCGGACCCGCGGCGTGGGTCGAGTTGCGCGAACAGGCCGGCATGCTGCCGCTGCGCCGGTATGAGTTCCCGGCGGACGCGGCGATCCTCGACATCGACATCCCGGCGCCCGGACCCGGCGTGCTGAACCTGGAGTCCCGCGCCGGCAGCGACACCGGACAACGCTCGCCGTGGGTCGCCTCCATTCCGGTGAACACCGCGGCACCCATGCCCCGCATCCTCTGGAACGTGGCCGTGGCCTGCTCCTTGGTGGAGGGTCCGTGCGATCCGGGATTTGCCGATCCGGCGGATCCCGGCACCGGAGACATCACCGGGGTCTGTGGCGACCTGGTGCTGACGCCTGGCACGGTGGAATGGCGGGTGTACCGGCGCACCGATCTCGATCCACGCCTCGTCCAGGTGGCCAGCGGCAAGGTCCCGGCCACCGCCTGGTGCGACGGCGGTGCGCCGGCAACCCCCGCGCGGCTCTGCTATTTTGCCCAGGCCTTTGATCGGGATGGCAATCCGAGCGCGCTCGCCCGTCTCGGATGCCTGGATGCCGCCGGGACCGAGCCGATGCCCAGGCCGGAGATCATCCGGGCCACCGTGCTCCCGCCCTCCTCACCCGTGCCGGTCGTGGTTCCCGCGGAGGTGCTTTGGTTCTGTCCGCCGCCGGGTGTCGAACGCTTCGAGCTGGCCTTCCGCCCGCCGCCGCCGGGGGCTGCGGAGGTCCGCTGGCTGCCGGTGGACGGCGCCGCCGAGATGATTGGAACTGAGCACGGAATGTATCCCTCGCCCCGAATTCCGGCGGGCTTCGGGAACGGCGGATCGCAGTTTGCCCAGGCGGTGACGCTGCTCCCGGGCGTGGACTACCGGGTCCGCGTCCGCGCGGTGCGAACCCAGATTGCGGAGAACGGCGGGAGCGGGACGCTCCATGGCCCCTGGAGCGACGAGGTGCCGGTTTCCTGGGTCCAGGGCGTGGCGGATTCCGGACCCCAGGTGCCGTGGCCGGCCCGGCCCGTGCCGGGGATCCATCCGGAATTTCATCCCTGGGCGGAGTACGATCCGGAGTCCGAGACCGGACGCGTGGAGATCGGCACCATCGCCGCCTCCGATGTCCTCGTTCCCGGCGGGGAGACTGTTCCCGCCGTGCTGCGCCTGCGGACGCTGGACGCGCACCTGAGCGTGCCGCCGCCTTTCGTGGTGTACCGCCACGAGACCTCGCCCGGACACCGCGGCGACATGGTCCAGATCAGTCCGCTGTTCACCGAGTTTCGCTCCGAGCAGATCGGCACTCCGGCCAGTCCGCAGCTCCGTATTCTCGATCCCTTTGTACTGATCCGCCGCCGGGCCGACGAACCGGCCGGACCGTTCCGCATCTGGATCCGGGACACCCAGCCGGTGATCCGGGGCAAGACCTACCGCTACACCCTCGTGCGACACCATGAGGACCGCGAGGTGCATGAAGTGCTCGCCTCCACGCTGGCCCAGATCCCCGAGTAACTCCTCCCGTCCCGCCATGAACCTGATCTCCCGACTTGCCGCCAGCGGCGTCGCTTTCGCGACCCTGACGTTCGCACCCCTCGCCGCCGAACGTCCCGGCGCCG
>JAFLEG010000235.1 GCA_017302195.1 Verrucomicrobiota bacterium | reverse complement strand
GATGGAGGCAAAGACACGGCCGCGGCCCCGCTCAAAGGTCCAGACCAGCGGACGCTCCGCGCCATCCACCCGCGCCTGCCCGAGCACCGTGACGCGGGCCGGATCCCCCACCAGCGGCCAGTAGGGTTCATCGAGAAAGGGGATCTGTCCGGGAAGCCCGGTGAGCAGCGGATGCTGCGGCGCCGCCCAGACCAGGTCGAAGGGCATATGGCGGTAGCCGGTCCGCCCGGGCTGCGCGGAAAGGCCGATGCGCTCGGCGAGCGGTTCCGGATCGCGGTCGGCGATCACGGCGGAGTGGAGGAACACCAGACCGCCGCCGCGCTCCTGGAAGGAGTCCAACTGCGCATAACGCTCCGGGGTCCACTCATGGTTCCAGAAATAGAACACCACGCCATCCGCCCCAGCCCATTGACCGGTGCTGGGCCATTCCCAGGCCTTCTCCACCACGGTATTGGTGGCCGCGGACGCCAGCAGCCGCATCCATCGCTCCTGCCAGGCCGGATAGTCATGCTGTCCGGGGCCGTGGTCCTGTTTCGACGCCACCAGCACCAGCCGGATCGGCCGTCCGTCCGGTTCCGCGGCTGCGGCCGGAGGAATCAGCGCCTCCACGGCACTGCGGGTACGCACCGGCGGCTCATGGAGCAGGAAGGTGAGCAGGTCCTTGATGTCGCCCTCGGACCGGCCGTCCAGGAGTCCGGACGGCATCAAGCTCTGGCCGGTGGGATGCAGATTCGCGACGTCCTTCCTGGCCAGCACCGTCTCGCGCCCGTCCACATCGAAGATCCGGACGTTCCCGTCGGCCGACCCGCGCAGGAATCCGACGTGCATCTCGCCGTCCCGCATCTCGGCGCGATAGGCCACGTAGTCCGGATGCAGCGTCGCCCCCGGATCGCGGATGTCGCGCAGCACGCTGGTGGGATCGCGGTGCACCAGGTTGCTGAGATCCGGCCCCGCCACACCGCCCTCCCCCCGCACCCGGTGGCATTTCACGCAATTCCACTGCGGCGAGGCAAACAACTCCCGGCCATGCTCCCAGTCGCCATCGGGTTTGGCCGCCACCCGGCTATCGGTGCCCGACGAGGCGCGGTTGGTCGGCGCCCAGGGCAGCCAGAAGGAATCCAGCGGTGGAGCGACCAGACGGTGGGAGTCCGTGCTGGAGAAGCCGAGGAAGTATTCAGAGGCCCCATCGTAGGCCAGCGTCTCCTCAATCCGGATCATCATCCGCCCAGACTCCAGAGCATCCGCCGTGGTCATGGAATGCCAGAATTCATCCGCAAGCGGCGGGAACCATCCGGGCCGAAGGCGGGCAGCAGCGAACATCTCATAGGCCAGCGTTCCGATATCGCCACCCGGGCTGGGCTTGGTCCGGGCCTCCAGCCGTGCCAGCCAAGGCCGCAGAAACCGCTCCCCGACTCGCCAGTTGGGATAAGGCAGGAATCCTTTCCACGGTGTTCGTTCGGGCTGCCTACGGTGCGGCCGGTAAGTGACCGCAACGCCGTGGAAGTCGTACTCAATCTCCATCCGATCCCCGGGAGATGCCGCTGAGTCGGCGATCCGCATCGGCAGTTTCAACACATGACGCACCGCCATCGAATGAGGATCCGTCGTCAGCACCAGCGTCGTCCCGTCATCCTCCAGGCGCGCCGAGTGCACCGCGAGACGGCCGCGCGGGGTGGCGTCCTGCTGCTCCACCACCGCGTAGGGCGGCTTCAACGTCGCGCCCTCATCGCCTGCGGACACATAGTTCCCAAACTCAATGGTGATCCCGGCTGGGGTTGCGCCCGGAGAAATCAAGCTCGCCACCGCGGCCTCCGGCAGTTTTCGGTCGAAATGCATCCGTACCTCGGACGGCGCGGACGGCCACGCCAGCACGGGCTGCGCCGCCGTCGCGTTCGTCCTCACAATCCTGAAAAGACGCCCTTCCCCCTGCGGACCCGTGCCCCAGTCCGGCAGGCCGCTATGGCAGGCGACGTACATCTCGCCCCGGGGGGAGATTGCCACATCCAGGGTCAGCATGGAAAGCCGGGCGATGGGAAAGGACTTTCCGACATAGCCGAGCGGGGTTTTCTCCAGTTGGACGCGCCAAACCACACCACGGGATTCCCCGGCGACGAAAGCGTGGCCCGCCCACCAGTCCGGCCCAAACGTCCCGACGCGCGGGGACGCGGGAAGAGGTATTCCGTCCGCGGTCCCGCCAGCCCCGACCGGTGACAGCGGTCCATTGAAGACCAGTCCGCAGGCGCTTTGGTGCTGCGGACCGAACCCGACCACCGGCTCCATTCAGAAACTGCTGAGTGGCAACTATTTGGAAGAGCCGGTGTCTAAAGTGGACACCAGAATGGACACCAATTTCCGGAACCGAACGGACCCCATGGGAATCCGCTCGTACCCCCGGGCAATCCATTCCAGGGTTGGGAGCAGGGCTTTCTACGCTGTCGTTGACCGACCAGCGCATGAAAAACCGCTACCGCCTCCTGGAGCGCCGCAACCGGCTTCGCTCCTTCTACTGCGTGGATACGCACACCGGAAAGCGAACCAGCTTGGCCACCGGTGACCGCGACGCCGCCGAGCAGATCGTCCTCGCGAAGAACCAAGCCACCCGGCAACCCACCCTGAATCTCCAGATTGCCCGGGCCTACATGGCCGGCAGCGATTCGGGCGTCGCCACCCGAACCTGGCAGGATGCCCTGGACGCGGTGATCGCCGCCAAACGCGGTCCCACCCGCCTGCGCTGGCAGCGCGCCGCGGCCGACCCGGCTCTGGAGTCGCTGCGAAAGGTGATCCTCATCGAGACCCGGGCCGAACAGCTCCTGGTCGCCCTGCGCCGGGGTACGGTGAGCACCAACGTCTTCCTCCGACGCCTGAACAACTTCTGCCTCGACATGGGCTGGCTGCCCTGGCCGGTGCTGCCCAAGCGTCAATGGCCGACCATCGAGTTCGACGCCAAGCGCGCGGTCACCGCGGAGGAACACCTCGCCATCGTCGCCCGGGAACCAAATCCAGAGACGAGGAGCTTCTACGAGCTGCTGTGGCACCTGGGCGGATCACAAACCGACATTGCCACGCTGACGGCGGAGAACGTGAACTGGACCGACCGCGTGGTGAGCTACCAGCGGCACAAGACCGGGACAATCTCCCAGCTTCACTTCGGCGAACGAGCCGCCGCCTTGCTCGCCACACTTCCACGCCATGGACCCCTCTTCCCCCGGCTCGCCCGCATGGACGAAAAGCACCGCGCCGTGGAGTTCAAACGGCGCTGCACCGGTTTGGCCATCAAGGGAATCACCCTTCATTCGTACCGCTACGCCTGGGCCGAACGGGCCAAGACGGCCGGCTATCCGGAGCGTTTTGCCCAAGAGGCGCTGGGACACAACTCGAAGGCGGTCCACCGGGCCTATGCCCGAAGTGCGCAGGTGAAGGTCCCTTCCCTGGAGGAATACGAGACGAACGGAAAAATCGTCTCCTTCCCACGGCCACCAACAGCCGGTGCGGAACAGGTGCATCGCAACGGTACCAAGCAGGAACCACGCTGAGCTGGCATGCCCCTACCCTCATCTCCGAATCGTCGGGCATGCCGCCACTGGAAGCGGGATGACGTTGGGGATGTCGGCCTCCGGTGTTGGACTCGCTCGGCCCTCCGCTCTGGCCCGCTCCAAATGGACTACGGCCCAGCGGTGCCATCCGCGCGGACCGTGCGGCGCATCGGGCTGGGCGGAATCAGGTTCCATTCGCGTCACGAAGGACCAGTGTGTAAACGCGTTCCAAGTCGCGCTTTGTGAGTTCAGTAAGCGACTTGAACGGCTTCTGCATGCGGAGACGCTGAGCCACCTCGGGATAGTAGGCTTCGTTGGATCGACCGAGCCGATTCATGGCTGCCTTGATGGCGCCGATTCGCGTTTGACGCCACTGCTCGGGTGCCTTGGTTTTGAGTCCACGCGTTTGGATCGCACGCTGTTGCTCAAACCACTTTCTAGCCTCAAGCATCCGGTCTGAGGGCAACTCCTCGTACTTCTCCAGTCGAAACCGGTTCTTAAATCGAGACCACCACATGCGAAAAGCCTGTTGGCGACCCAGACCAACCGTACCCTCGGCCAACTCCTCGATCCATGTCTGAACCTGGCATGCTTGTTCTGATGAAATACAGCCCTGACGCCGCTCAACCACCTTGTTCACCACGGGCGGCCGGTTGAAGAAGTTCAAATCACGACCGACTTGAACGTTTCCGTCACCGGTGATGGTCTGGCCTGTCGGTGCGGCAGAACGCACTATGCCTTTCCCCCGAGGCTTGAACTCGTTTAGCGCGAGCGCCAAGTGACGGGTGAAGTCGCGCCGAAATTGATCGCGCGACTGGAACTTGGAGCACAGGCCGGTGGATTGAAGCTCCTGGCGAAAGCTCCACAATCTTGCCAATTGAGCTTTGTCAGCGTCGGCGGGTATCGGTTCCAGGTCTGAGAAATAGGCCATGACCTTTTTCTCACACTGCATACCGCGCCGGATCTCCTCCTCCGTCCCTGAATCAGCAACACCCGTGGGCGTTCCAAAGCGAGACCAGAAGATCGCCACAATAATGTCCGAGTCATCGAGTATCTGTCTGTTGATGCCGGCTTGCGGTCGGTCGCTCAAGTCGGGGTGGCTATCGGTGGACCAGTGTTGATGCTTCACCCAAAAGCCCCGGGCCTCCCCGTGTTGTGTGTTCCAGTTGTTGATGACCTCCTTGGCGATTTCGGTTTCCTTCGCCACGTCACCCGGACCACATAAAGCAAGCTTCAGCAGGCTGACAGTGCGGCTCACGACATCCTCCCGGTAAACACGGCGGCATCGAGCCGCCGATGAAGGAGCGACACCAGGGTCAGCAAATCCAAGGCATCCTGCTCCGTCATATTCCATGAAATCTTTGCCCCATGCGCCGTCACGTTGCGGAAGGCCCCGAACATCCCGAGAAACAGGTTCATCAGGCCTGATTGCTCGCTCTTCTCGGTGTCCGTCCTCAACGAGTTGAAGGCAAGGAACGGCATTCCTACCTGGCCGAGTGAAAATGCCTTCGTGACCAGTTCTCCGGCATCGCTGGTGAGTGCTGATTTTGCCCGGACCTTCTCGGAAACACTCTTCGTCGCCTCCAACACGGCGTGAAAGTAGTTTTCCTGAACGAGTTCGGCACGGCAGAACCTAAGCACGTCGGGATGAACCATTCGGCGGCGCAGTTCGCCTTGAAGTCGGTCGGCACGTTGCTCGGCCTCCGTCAGGGTGCGGGCCGCAGTCACCGGAATAATCTCTCCTCGCTCATTGACCTGGTATCCGCAAAAGGCAAGCGGCTTGTTCAATCGCGCGCGAAAGCCGTCGTAGGAGCCGGCATTCGCATGGTACAAGACTGGATTCATCACCTTCCCCACGAACGCGAACACGTTGTTGGCGCACCGATCCTCCCGCTGCTTGGCTCTCAACGCGTCATAGAGACGGTGACGCTTCGTGGAGGTTGGGGAGGGATCAGGTATGTTGCAGTCGCGCAGGTAGCGAGCAATCTCTGAACCGGTGAGCCCTCCATCGGTCTCGCCCAGAACTTCGCAAATTGCTTCAAGCTTGGTTTCGTCGAGCGGTGGGATCGCTGGCATGGTTAATGTTGAGTGCGCGGAACTCAAATCGCCCTAACGTTTCAGGTTCGCGTCGTCAAGGGGTTCTTCCTCCGGCGGTCCAAAGCCTTGGTGCTGCTCTGGGAGGATAGCCAGCCTGCGAAGGGACATCATTGGAGGGAGTCTACTCGCAGATTTCGCCGCTCACTCACTGCGGGCAGCTCCGAGAGATGATCCCGGTCGAGGCGCAGCCCCTGTCCCCTCCTCGAATGCCTCCTGAAGCAGCTCGTGCGCCTGGGCAAGGCGTGAGGTGAGTGGCCCCGGCACCGATCTCCGCAGAGCCCCCGCGATCAGGGACAGAGATTCCCCCAGTTTCTCCAAGCTCGCCTGCTCCAATCGGACCGATTCCCAGCGGCCCAGCTCGCCCGAACCGCGCAGCGCGTCGCGAAGCGAGTCTTCGGTGAGGTTTCCAAGACACCATCCCGTCACTGCCGCGGAAACCCACGCGGACTGCTCGCCATCCAGGACGCCCCGCAGCTCCCAAAGGTTCACGACGTGATGGCCGTTGAACATCGACCACAGGAGGCGGCGCAGGAATCGGCCCTGTGAGTCATCGGGAGATTCTGCGACACGCTCCGCAATCTTTCTGAGGGCACACTCCGCCGCCTGCCGCTGCACCGTCTGCCGGTCGATCTCCTCTTGCGAGCGGAAGCCAGGAGCCGCCAACAGGTGGCCTAGAACGCTTCGCACCATCTCAGGCGCGACCTGGCCAAAGTCCGTCCGCCAGGCCCTGTCACTTCCCGCGGGAAGCGCTACTAGGCGCCGCCCTTCGAAGCGGAGTGTTGCCCGCCCATTCGAATAGGAATTCACGTCGGCGCGTTGAAATCCGCGGGAGTCGAGGAACTCCTGCAACCACGGCTCCCGGGCCATCTCTTGCTGCTGACATTGAGGCATCATTCGACCCGTTCTACCACGATTACCCCCGCTCTGGGTAGCGTGCCACTTCTGACCCGCGACGAATCTGGCAGAACCGGCCCCGGACTGGCTTAGAATCCGGGTTGGGACGCACTCTAGGCCCGGGTCCCTCAACCGATTGCAACCAAGGCCGCGGGTCAGACTGTCCCCTCCAGATTCCTGAGCGCGTAGTCTTCCAAAACTTTCTGCCGTGTTGCCTGCGCGAGAGTCCCGCCTTTTTCCAACAACGACCGTTCGAACGAACCGGCCTGGGCGATTGCCTCCCCTTCCAACCGGGTCCGCTCCTCAGGTGACATCGCTCCCCAAAACTCGGTGATCGCCTCCTGGCGGGCCTGGAGCTTCCGTTCGGCAAGGATTCGCTCCCGCTCCAACCGCGCCTCCTCCTTGAGTGCCCGCTCCTGGGCCTTCGCCTCTGCATCGGCCGTCTCC
>JAFLEG010000234.1 GCA_017302195.1 Verrucomicrobiota bacterium | reverse complement strand
GCAAACGCGCTCAGCCCGGTGAAGCCCGAATACAGCACAATGGTGAGCAGCATCGTCTTGGCGCGGCCCCAGCGGTCGCCCAGGACACCGAACACCAGACCACCCGACGCCCAGCCGAGCATGAACACCGCGGTGGCGTATCCCCCATACTCGCCGATCTCCCCGGGCGTGGGCGGGCGACCCCATCCGGCCGTGAGCAGCTCCCGCATCGCCGGGGCGCGGGCCAGGACGAACAACTGCTGGTCCATGCAGTCCAGCAGCCAGCCCAGCGCGGCCACGATCAGGACAAACCATTGGTAACGGCTCAAAAGCCGCCACCATGCGAAGCCGGGCTCGGCGGAAGAAGACATGGGCGATTCTTCCTGTCAGCATGACGAGCGGTGCCGCCAAGGGAAAAGCCCAAACCTCCGGAATTCCCGGCGACCAGTGCATCCCCGGGTTGTTGATGGTTTCCTTAGCGTCCTTCGCACCCGTGGTGTGAGGCACCTCCCGGACGGCGGCGCGCTGGTTATCGGGGATACCCATGGCGATGGGATGCCTCGAAAAGCGGCAGGAACCGCAGGACCTCCGCTCTGCCTCGCTTTCCCAGCCGACCTCGGCTAAGAACCAGCCGTGGCCGATACGAAGGAAGAGTCCGCGCTCGACAAGCTCTGGCAGGAGTACGCCCGCAACTTCCGTGATTTCGACGACCTGACCCTGGCCCGCTGGTGCTCGCAGACCCTCGGTCAGTTGCACGGGCGCGCCTGGCGACTGTCGCATCCGCTGGTGGGGGCCTACCGGCTCGGATCCCAGCTCGCCCACGACCGTCAGATCTGGCTCAAGCGCCTGGTCAACATGCCCGCGGGTTACGTCGAGGCTGCCTGCTGCCGCGCCCCCCTCCTGCCCCTGTTCACCCGGGATGTGGTCTCGTCCGGGCTCATCTGCCAGCACTGCAACGAAACCGCGATCCCCTTTGATCAACTGCCCGCCGCGGTGCAGACGCGATTCCGCACCTGGGCCGACACCTACGGGCCTGTGCACGACGTGGCGCACTGGGATGACAGGCAGCGCCGCAAGTCCCGCGACTACGAATCCGCCTTCGAGAATGCCGCCCAGAAGGCGGAGGAACTGCTGGCCGAAGCCGCCCATGATCTGGTGCCCGGCCTGCTGGAAACCTTTCCCGCCGTGGTGTGGGAAGATCAGGACGAATGCCTGGAGGTGCGTCCCGAGGACATCACCCTGTGAGCCGGGTCCTTCGCCGCCGACTGCTCCTGATCCTGCTCGCCGTCGTCGGCGGGATCCTCGGACTGGTGCTGATCGGGGTGGCCAATGTGGACCGCCTCGCGCGCGGCGTCCTGGTGTCCACCCTGCACCGCCAGACCGGCGCCGGAGTCCGGCTCGACGCGGTGCGCCTCGGCTTTCGCGACGCCTCCTTCAGCCTTTCTGGCCTGGTGCTGAGCAATCCGCCGCAATTCTCGGCGCGGCCCCTGCTCTCCATTCCGGAACTGTACATGGCCTATCACCCGGAGTCTGCGGCCTCCAACGCGGTGCGCTTCCGCGAAGTCCGGCTGCATCTGGCCGAACTGAACCTGGAAGTGGACGCCCGTGGTCGCACCAACGTGACGGAACTGGCCGCCACCGCCGCCGCGAAACGGGGGGCGGACGGCGGCGGAGAGACCGGAGCCGATCCGGGCGCCCTCACCAACTGGCTTCAGGGAATGACCTTTGAAGGCATTGACCGCCTGACCCTCAGCCTCGGGCGGATCTCTTACTCGGACCAGCGGGATCCGCGACGGGACCGCACCATCCTCCTGGGCATCACCAACCGCACCGTGGAGAACGTCACCAACTGGGTGCAACTCCTCCCCCTGGCGCTCGAAATCGCCTTCAAGGGCGGGATGGTGCCCGGACTCAAATAGCCACCCGGAAGGCCTCGCCGGCCGCGACGCTGAGCACAAAGGCGGCGAGCAGGTCGGGGATCTGGTCGAGATCCTTCAGCGACACGACCTCGACCGGCGAGTGCATGTAGCGGTTGGGCAGGCTGACTAGGGCGCTGGGAATGCCCCCGCGGGTCCAGAAGATGACATCGGTGTCGGTGCCGCTGGTCGAGCTCATGGCCTCATGCTGCAGGGCGATGCCCCGCGACGCCGCGCAGGTCTCCAGACGGGCCACCACCTCCGGATGGTTGCAACCGCCGTGGGTGACCGTCGGGCCCCCGCCCAACTTCACATCCCCGTGCTGGCGCTTGTCCACGGTGGGAAAATCCGTGGCATGGGTCACATCCACCACCAGCGCGATGTCGGGCTTCAGCGCGTAGGCGATCTGACGGGCGCCCAGCAATCCCACCTCCTCCTGGATGTTGGACACCGCGCACACCTCCGCCGCGAACTTCCCGCGCTCCGGCGCGAGGCGACGCAGTGTCTCGGCCACGGCCCAGGTGCCGATCCGGTTGTCAAAGGCCCGGGCCACCGCCAGATCGCCGCGCAGGGGCTCGAACCGGTCCGACAGCGTCACCGGATCCCCGATGCGGAGCAACTGAAGCGCCTCGTCCCGGCTGGACACGCCGATGTCGAGAAACAGGTCGTGGATCTTCGGCTCCTCCTTCTTGTCCTCGGCCCGGGTCAGGTGCGGCGCCACCGATCCGAAAACCCCGGGCACCGGACCGCCCCGCGCATGCACCGTGGCCCGCTGCGCGCGGGTGATGGCGGGATTGATGCCGCCGGCGCGGCGCACATGGATGAAGCCGTCGTCGGTGATGTAGTTGACGGTCATCGCGATCTCGTCGGCGTGGGCCGCGAGCATGATGCGCGGGGAGCCGCCGCGGTTGGCCGTGGCCACGCAGTTGCCATAGGCGTCGCTGGAAACCTCCTCGGCGAACGGCCGCACGTAGTCCATCCAGACCCGCTGGCCGCGGGTTTCGTGCCCGGTGGGGCTGGGCGTGTTGACCAGGGTTTCGAGAAACTGGAGGGATTCCGGACGCATGGCGGTGGACGTTAGGCGGGGACCCGCCTGGGGCAATCCGGAATCCACACCGGAACCCGCTGGCGTTTTCCTACTTCGTGATGGGCTGGGACTGCCGCAGGTAGGCGAAGAAGTCCTGGAGCTGGGAGGGAGTCCAGTCGTCCAGCAGGCCCTCCGGCATCAGGCTGCGGCCGGCGGGCTCCACGGAAAGAACTTCTGCCCGCGGCAACGCGAGGTCGGCGCCGTCCACGCCCCGCAGCACGACCAGATGCGCGTCCTGATCGGCCAGGAACCCGCTCAACACCCGCCCGTCGCGGGTCTCCACCAGGACGTTCTCAAAACCCTCCCGAATGTCCACGCTGGGCGTGAGAATGGCCGGCAGGAGCGTTCCCAGGTCGTCCCGCTGATAGGCGGTGAGATCGGGTCCGATCCGGCCGCCCTTGAAGAACAGGGTGTGGCAGGTCCCGCAACGTTCGGCAAAGAGCGGTTCCCCGCGGTACGGATCGCCCGGCGCCGCGGCCAGAGTCGCCCGCAAAGAGGCGATCGAAGAGGCTGCGTCTCCGACCACCGAAGCTCCGGATCCGCCCAGCACCGCCAGCCGGCGATCCACGGCCGCGTCCTGGAATCGCCGCATCCGGTCCTTCAGGTCCTCGGAGATCATCTCCGGAGGGATCGTGCCGGCGGCGACGGAGTCGAGCATCTCCCGGCTCCAGGCGGCGCGACTGGCCAGGAGGTTCACCGCGGCCACGCGGACTTCGGCCGGCAGTCCTGGCCATGCGGCGACGAGCGCTGTCCCCACCGATGGGTCCTCAAACGGCTGCAGCGCCGCCAAGGCCGCCAGGCGCGGTGCCGCGGGCCCGGGATGCGTGGCGAGGCGCACAAACTCCGGAAGGGCCGGAACATGGCGGATCTCGCCCAGGCTTCGGATCGCCTCCAGGCGGCGCGCCGGTTCAATGGCATCACCGCCCAGATCGGACAGGGCCTCCCCGACAGCCACCGCATCCCCCTGGCGGATTCGCAGGATCCGGCTGCGCTCCCCGGAAGCGGCCAGTGCCGTCGCCAGCGCGTCGGGCAGGACTGGCAGCGGACGTCCGCGAAATGCCTCCTCGAAGCCCCGCAGCAACGCATTGCGATCCTTCTCCCCGGGCGCCTGTCGCAACAGCGCGGCACAGGCCGTCAGCTCCTGCCGGGTGCCCGAATCCGCCCAGCGGCGCATGACCTTGCCGGCCAGATCCCGCCGGACGAGGGGCGCTGTCCAGAATGCCGGGTCCCGGAACACGTCCAGCACGGCTTCCCGATGACTGCCGCACAGGGGCTCCAATGCAAACCAGGCCTGCAGCGGAATGAAGGGATCGTCCAGGTCCTCCGTGCGCCGGGCAACCGCGGCCACCAGGGGCAGCGCCTGGGATGCCGGCAAACGGCGGGCCGTGGACAACACCTGGCTGCGCACCGTGGCATCGGCATCCGTGGCCGCGACCGACAGCAGCAGGTTGTCCATTTCCGCCGGCCAGGATCGTTCATCGCCGACCAGCCGAATGGTCCAAGCGCGGACCATCGGTTCGGGATGCCGCAATCCACGCTGCACCGAAGAGGCATTGAGCGCCCCAAGTTGATGGAGCACCCAGAGCGCCTCCAGGGCCGGATGCAGCCGCATATCGTCAAATGCGGCGCGCACCTGCGGCACCACGGCGGCGTCACGACGCTCCGCCAGGAGCCGGACCGCGGTCTGGCGCTGCCAGCTCTGGGCATGCCCCAGCAACGGGATCAGTTCCGCCGTGGTGAGGGATTCGAGATCCGTCTGCCGCTCCGGCGTCTGGTGGCGTCCCCGCAGCCGGTAGATGCGGCCGGTCGAGGGATCAATCTGGCTCTGGTAGTTCTGCCCGTGGGCGATGTACTCCTCCCGGAAATCCGCGATCAGCACACTGCCGTCGGGGGCGTTGGCGAGGTACACCGGACGGAAGGTGAGGTCCCCGGTCTGCAGCGGAATCCCGGAGTCGGTGGTCTCGAAGGTGGCCCCGGTCGCCCGCCGGTCTGCGGCAATGATCTGATGGTGGAGCGGATCCGCGCCGAGGAAGCGCCCCCGCCAGCGCTCCGGCATCGCGATGCCATCCGCCCACAGCGTCACATGGGTGAAGCGCGGCACCGGATGCGTGCTCCGCATCATGGGCATTTCCCCGTAGGCAAACGGATTGGGCGCCGGACCGAACTTCGCCGGATCCTTGCCCTGCTTGAGATACTGCCCCTCCTGCACGTGATGCCACCCGCGGGTGTCGCCGCCATTGTGTCCGGTGAACAGCCGCCCCTCCCCGTCGAAGGCCACGCCAAAGGTGTTGCCGCTGCCGTCGGCGAAGATCTCGTAGAGCCGGCGCTCCGGATGATACCGCCAGACCATGCAGCCCTCGACATGAACGCCCGGCGCGGAGGGTGGATCGCGGTCCGGACGCGTCACCCGACTGGTGGTGGTGCTGCCCTGCGCCCCGTAGAGCCATCCGTCCGGGCCCCACGCCAGGCCGTTGGCGACGCTGTGGGTGTCCTCCAGGCCAAAGCCCTGGAGACGGATCTCCGGCGGGCCATCCGGCGCGTCATCACGATTGGCGTCGGGATAAAACAGCAGGTAGGGCGACTGCATCACCCAGATTCCCCCGTGGCCATGCAGCACGGCATTGGCGAGGTTGAGTCCGGTGAGCACCTGCCGGTGAATCTCGTAGGTCCCGTCGCCGTCGCGGTCCTCGTGGAGGCTGATCACATCGGCTCCGGGAACGAAGGCCGGATCGGAGGGCGGAGCCGGCAGGCGGTCGTATTTGGAGCGGTAATACTTGTCCCGGCTGATCATTCGGACGCCGGCGGGAAACGGATACTGGCGGTACTGCGCCACCCAGAGGCGTCCGCGTGCGTCAAAACTCAGGTGCGTGGGCTGGGCCACCAGCGGTTCATGGAGCAGGTCCTCCACCCGCAGATCCGATGCCGGCTGCAGCAATGCCAACGCCTCGGCCGGCGAGACCTGGCGCCCCCGTTCGGGCTCCGGACTGGCCGACATCACGGTGGTGGAGGGGCGGAAATCCGCGGCTCCATACACGGTAGCCGACGGCGGTGTCCCGACGACCTCGCGCCGTTCATCCGCCGCCGGTTCGGTGGCCGTGATCTGCCACGGACGGTCCATGCGGATCTCGTCGAAATATCCCGCGAACACCGGCGGAACCACCAACCCTCGCGTGGCGGCGGCGCCGTCCAGACGCACCACCCAGGCATTGAACGCGCCCTTCACCAGAATCCCCTTGGGCACCTTGAACCGCCGGAGTTCTCCGTCCGGGAGGTCCCGGACATTCACCATCCGCCGCCCGTTGAGAAACACCTCCACCGGTCCCGGAAGCGATCCGAGCGTCAGCGTCATGGAGTCACGCCACAGGTCGGGGCCCGAGTCCCCGGCCAGGGCATCCGGCACCTGCATCCAGGCCCGCATCCAGACCGGTCCTGGCGGCAACGCCGGCGCTCCGGATCCCACCGCCTGCTCGCGCCAAGCGCCCGGCTCAGGTTCCGCCGGAAACACTTCCGGGACCTCGATCACGGTCACCAGCGCCGCGACCAGCAGCCCGCGAATTCCGTTGCGGCACTTCCACCCCCATGTCCTGACCTGCCGCCCCCGCTTTGTCATCACCGTCCTCCCAGTGAACAGCCCCGGCTCGCGTACTGGCAATGCCGTCGTCGCCCGCTACTGCAGCCCCAGCGGAAGCAGGTTGAGCTGGGCGCGGAAGGCCTCCAGGCGTTTGCCCATGGCGTCCCGCGTCAAATCGGCTTCCAGGACCCCGCCCGGCGCGGGCTGCAGCGCCTTGAGCACGGCGCAATAGTCGGAGTTCACCATCACGCCCAGCAGTTCCCCGGTCTTGCTAAGCACCAGGTCGCCCGCGGATGGCGAAAACTCCCCGAACACGCCGCTGAGCAGGCGGTTCTTCATGCGCACGTACTCCGGGGTCTTGGGGTCGAGCTTGAACTCCACCTCGCCGTAACGGCGCCCGCCGCGGCTGAACAGCACGGCC
>JAFLEG010000233.1 GCA_017302195.1 Verrucomicrobiota bacterium | reverse complement strand
GCATGGGCATCGAGGACGTACAACGAGAGCCGGCCGGCCGCGGCGTCGAACACCAGCTCGACGTTTCCCTCATGCTCGCCGAGTTCGATCAGCGTGCCGCCGTACTTGGGCTGGTGGGCGTGGCCGCCCGCCGCATGGGAATGCCCCTCATGGCCGTCATGATCCCCCTCACGGCACCCGGAGGGCCCGAGACACGACAGGGCGATCCCCAGGGCGGCGAGCAGGGCCGGACGATGCTTCATGCGGCCCAAGGTGTAGCAGCTTCCCGTGAGGTGTAAACGGGGAGCCAAGCGACGCCTTTTTACTTTACGTGCGTAAACAAAACGGCAGTTTGTTTCCATGCAGTGGATGCGACTCTCCGACGCCAGATCTTCGCGCCCCTCCGCGGCGCGGCGGGCGGGGTTCACCCTGATCGAGCTGCTGGTGGTGATCGCGATCATCGGGATCCTGGCCAGCATGATGCTGCCGTCCCTTTCCGGGGCCAAGCAGCGGGGCAAGATGATCCTGTGCATCAACAATCTCCGGCAGGTGGGCCTGGCGATCCAGATGTACGTGGATGACCACCAGGGGCGCTTCCCCACGGCGACGGTGATGCAGATAGACCCTCTGACCGGCCTGCCTGCGGACCCGATCCCGCGTCCCACGCTGCAGGCCCTGGGTGGACGTGAGCCCATGAATCCCGGGTGTTTTCCCAACGCCCGCTCGCGTCCGCTCTGGCAGTACATCAAGCCCTCGGATGTCTTCCGGTGTCCGGATGACCGCGGCCAGCGGATCCTGCCGTGCAGCAGCCTCTGCGGACCCGAGTTCAGCCCGTCCAACTTCAAAACCCTGGGGATGAGCTACCAGTACAACGGCGGCACGCCCACGGTGCTTTCCGGGGGCGGCTTTCTGGCCTGGCGCAATGCCGCGGTGCTGCCCTCGACGCTGGCCGGACAGGCCGAGGGATGGATCCCCGACCCGTCGCGGTTCATCGTGATGCACGAACCCTCGGCGCGACTCTATGGATGCCCGGACACCGGTCCGCGCTGGTATCAATGGCATTTTGCCGCCGCCGGTCCTTCGGAGTTCGTGGATCCGCGGACGGCCCCCGCCCGCTTCATCTCCCCCATCCTTTTTGCCGACGGACACACCCGGCAGCACAACTTTACCCGGGCGCTGGCGACCGATCCGTTGCATCCGTACGAGGAGACGGCGGACTGGATGTGGTACAAGGGGCCTGACAGATAGGCGGGTGCCCGCTACAAGAACTCCGCATGGCTGAATCCGATCCCCCGGCTGCTCCCGTGGTGGTGCCGGCGCCGGAGGCGGCGTCCGTGGACGCTCCCGCCCTCACCGAACTGCGGCTGCCGGTGACGGATCTTCCCCGGGTGCCTGAGGCCCTGGCCCGGGCGTTGGGCGAGGCGGGCGTGGGAGGACAGGAGCTGCACGCGCTGTTCGGATCCGGCGTCCGGGCGGCATGTGTCGGGTGCGGGCTCCCCGTATCGGGTGCCGAACTCGGCGAACTCGCGGTGACCGCAGCAGGGGAGCGGGAGCGGGAGCTCCCGGCGAAGCTGGAGCGTCTGCGCCTGGGGTACTGTCCGCGGAACGGCTGCGAGGCGCGGTTCTTCAATCTGGAGCTTCCCGGTCCCGGGCGGTTCGACCGTGGCCGGGTGCTGGGGCGCACCCGCGATCTCCTGGCGGGTCGGGAGACTCCGGGACTGTCCCTCCGCCCCGTCGTGTCGCCGGCCACCCGCAGGGCCACCCAACGGCTGGCCATCATCGCCCTGATCACCCTGGCGGTGTCGTTTGTGGTCTATCGCCTGACCTTCTACCGCACCCAACCCATCCCGTTCGTCCAGCCCAAGTCCCCATTCGCGATCGAACCGAAGTCGATCGATCCCAACCAGCGGTAGCCACGCCGCGGCGGTGCGGGAGTTGACAGGGCCCGACCATGGTCCTTGAACTCCTGCCATTCCGCAGCACTCACGCCATGCATGCCCCGCCTGGATCGCTGTCCCAGCTCTTGTCCCCTTCCGCTCCCCAAAGCCACCCCCCGGCAACCGGGTCCTCCTCCCTGGGGTGAAACCCGCAAGAGTCCATTCCCACGATGTCCACACCAGCGGCGGTCGAAGTGATCTGGCTCCCCCGAAGCACGCACGCCAGGGCTGAACCGCGCCTCCGGGTCCAGCCGTCCGGTTCTTCCGTCGGGCCGCAGGCGGAGGAAGCGCCGGTCGAGTATATCCTCGCGGTTTGCGGGGGTCCGAGGTGCGGCTGTACCACCATTCATCTCACGTCTCCGGCGGCCGACGGTGTCGAGCCGCAGCCGCGCAGCCTTCCGTTGGGCGTCTGGCTCGATCTCATAACCAAGTCGCTGATTCCTGGATCCGATTCGAAGGCCGATGCGGCATTTCAACGATTGGACGGGATGATGCGCACGCAGTTGACCGATGCCGATCGGCAGGCGCTGCGCGAGTGGTTCTTTGCCGAGAAGCTGGAGCTGATCTGCACCACGCCCATCGAGGCGATCGACATCGAGGGTCTGCCCGACGCGCGCTCGGGCTTGATGATCGGATTCGTGGACGTCTTTCCCTGCGGCTTGGATTTCAACTTCACCTTCCAGGGTGAGAGGTGGGCCGTGGATGACCAGTTCTGCGTCCAACCAGGATGCTCATGCTCCGAGACGAGCTTGACGTTTCTCAAGCTGGTGGACCGTGCTGGAGTGCCGGCGACGAAGATCCAAGATGCCCCTTCCTTGAGGTACAACCACGTCACCCGCAAGACGGCGGACCTCTCGAATCGGGCCGCCGATGGTCCGTCGCCATCCGATCTGCTCGACGCCGTGAAGGCGGCGTTTCCCGAGCTCAATGAGCGCCTTCGGCTTCGTCAGTTGATGCTGCAGGCTCTTTACGCCCGGCAGGAATTGGACCGGAACATGTCCCGCATCGGCGCCCTCGCAGGCGCCGGCATCCTTGGTCCGAAGATTGGACGCAACGATCCGTGTCCGTGCGGCAGCGGACTCAAGTTCAAGAAATGTTGCCTCAACAGGCCGATGACCGCCCCCGAGAGCCGTCAGGGATAGGCCTTCCCTCGGGAGCAACGGCGATGGCGATGGCTACTCCGCGGGCAGGCCAAGCTTCTTCCGGATCTCCGCCGAGGCCTCGACCTTCAGGGACTTTTGCCAGGCGTCCCGGGCTTCCTGTGTCCGGCCCAGGGCATTCAGCACATCCCCCAGGTGGTCGAGCACCGTGGCATCGGGTTCCGGCAGAAACCGGGCGGCCTTCTCCATCCAGGGCAGCGCCTCGGCGGGCTTTCCCAGCTTGAAGTACACCCAGCCCAGGCTGTCGAGGTAGGCGGGGTTCCCGGGTTCGGCGTCCACCGCGCGCTGGATCATCTCCAGCGCCCGGTCCAGATGCTCTCCCCGTTCGGCCCAGAGGTAGCCGAGGTGGTTGAGCGCCTCGTCGAAGTCGGGCTTGGCCTCCAGGGACTTCTCCAGGTACCGGACGGATTCCGGAATGTGCCCCCCCCGTTCCAGGGCGGCGCCGGCCTGAAAGTAGAAGCGATGATCCACGGCGTCGGGTGCCGTCTTGCGGGCCACCCGCTCGGCCTCCTCAAAGGTGGCAAGCGCTTCTGCAGGGTCGGGCGCCCGGGACTGCACCGCGCCGGTGAGGAGGATCAGCCGGTGGGACTCCGGGAACCGGGGGCGGGCCCTGGCCAGGGTGGCCAGGGCTTCGGAAACCTCCTTGCGGTTCAACTGGGCCACCGCCAGGTCGCTGTAGGCGGGCTCGAAATCCGGATTCAGCAGGATCGCCTGTTGAAACTTCCGGATGGCGTCCTCCGCGCGGTCCTCCTCGAGATCAATGATGCCGAGAAAATACCACGGGAAGTGGGAGGTGGGATTGAAGCGGCTCAGCAGCTCCAGGGAATCCCGGGCCTCCTTGAGGCGCCCCTCCCGGATGAGCAGTTCGGCCATGCTGGCGGCGATCGCGGGGTCCTTGGGCAGTTGGCGCCCGGCCTGCTGGATCAGCGCCTCCGCCGCCTCGGCATCCCCGAGTTCCATGCGGGCGCGTCCCAGACGCAGCAGTTGGCCGGGATCTTCCGGCTTCAGCACGGCGGCCCGATCCAGGGCAATCCGGCGGCCGGCCTCCGCCTCCGCCTTGGATCCGCCATCCGCCTGGGCCAGCCAGGCAAAGAGGTCCGCGGTGTTCAGCCAGTGGACCGGAGAGTCGCTGGACGCCTTCAGGGACTCCCCGACCGCGGCGCGCGCCTGAGCGGGCTGTCCCAGGGCCAGATAAAGTTCCGCGAGTTCCTGATGGGCTGCGAGCAGGGTGGGGGTGGCCCGGATGGCGTCCCGATAGGAGGTGATGGCCTCGTTGGTCTTCCCGGAACGGCGGAGCGTGATGGCGAGCAGGGCGTGGGTGACCCCGGAAGTTTCAGGCAGCGCCGCGGTGCGGCGCAGGACCCGGACCGCATCCTCCAGTTGCCCGCGCTGCAGGTAGTGCCCCGCCACCTCGGTCGCCAGGGGTTCGTTGCCCGGATCCTTTTCAGAAGCCCGGGCGAACTGGCGGAAGGCGGCCTCAGGTTCGTCGCGTTCCTGATACAGCACCCCGGCGGCGAAGGCGGCATGCGCCTGAATGCGCCGCTCGACGTCCGCCTCCGGTTCCCCGGCGGGCGCCATCGCGGCGGTGGAACCACCCGCACCCGCCGGATGGGCGCCCGTGGTCCGGCATCCGGTGCCGCTGATCGCCCCTGCCAGGGCGACCAGCAGGGCCGCCGTCCGTGCCGCCGCTGGCCATCGCCACACGTCCATGAGAAAAGGCGCGACCCCGGAATGCAGAGCCGCGCCAAACTGGCGTTCCAAACGTCGGGCGCCGGCTACTTCTGCCAGGTGCGCTTCTTGTGACGGTTCTGGCGGAGCTTCTTCCGCCGCTTGTGTTTGTTGATCTTCGCCTTCCGGCGCTTCTTCAGTGAACCCATACGTTGTAATCTCGTGACTGGTGACGGGTGGTCAGTACACCACCTTGTTCAGCGGATATTCAATGATGCCTTCCGCACCGGCAGCCTTGAGCTGCGGAATCATTTCCCGAACGACCGCCTCGTCGATGATCGTTTCGACGGCCACCCAGCCAGATTGACTCAGCCCGGACACCGTGGGAGTACGCAAGGCGGGGAGTGATTGCAACAAGTTTGGCAGGTTGGCCTCCCGCACGTTCATCTTCAACCCGACCTTGGCCTCCGCCTCGATGGCCCCGCGCAGCAGCAGCGCCAGCGTCTCGATCTTGCGCCGCTTCCAGGCGTCCTTCCACGCGCCGTGGTTGGCGATCAGGCGCGGGGTGCTCTCCAGCAGGGTCTCCACGATCCGGAGCTTGTTGGCCCGGAGGGAGGATCCGGTCTCGGTGACCTCGACGATGGCATCCACCAGCTCCCGGGCCTTCACCTCGGTGGCGCCCCACGAAAACTCCACCTCGGCGTGCACCCCGTGCTTGCGGAGCCAGCGCTTGGTCAGCCCGGTGACCTCGGTGGCGATGCGCTTCCCCTCGAGATCCTTCACGGACCGGATGCCGGATTCCTCCGGCACCGCCAACACCCACCGGGTGGCCTGCCGGGACACCTTGCTGAAGAGGAATTCGCCCACCTCGTGGACGTCGCTGTGGTTCTCGATGATCCAGTCATGTCCGGTGATGCCGACGTCGAGATAGCCCAGCTCCACGTAGCGGCTGATTTCCTGGGCGCGGATCAGACGGATGGTCAGCTCGGCGTCGTCCACATACGGCTCGTAGCTCCGGCTGGACACCGTGATGTTCCACCCCGCCTTCGCCATCTTCTCCAGGGTGGCGTCCTGCAGCGAGCCCTTGGGCAGGCCGAGCTTCAGGCGCTCCGGAGCGGCGCCGGCGGGTGCGGTTGCGGTCTTCGTGGGCTTGCGGCTCATGGCAGGAACGGAGGATCGCGGCGAAGAGGCGCCGGTGTCGGCATTCGAACCGAAAAACATCCCGGAAATCCGGCGGAGCTCCGGACGGGTCCCCCGGACGGCGGACTCAATGGGTCTCGGCCAGGCAGCCCCACTTGATGAGCATGCCCAGGTACGCCAGGAAACTGATCACCAGCAGCCACACGTTGCCGCCCTTGACAGCCATGACGACCCCGGCGGCCCCGAGGACGGTCCAGACGAGGAAGAAACCAAGTGCTCCGATACCTTTCACAGCCGGCCTTGGTACTTCAACCGGCAGACAGTGACAAGCGGAAGGACAGGCTCACAGCCAGCGGGCGAAGTTGGCGATGAACCAGGTGAGCAGCAGGGCCACCCCCAGTCCGGCCAGTGCGGCGGCCCCGAGAGCCGCCCAGCCGCTGAGCGGCAGCCGGAGCGGCGAGGAGGTGCGTCCCGCCTCCTTGTCCCCGTACAGCCGGCGGGTGATGGCGATGGTGATCACCGCAATGGCCAGCAGCAGGGGGATGGTGACCCGGCCGTTGAGCCGTTCCCAGAGGTAGTCCTCCAGCGACAGCCCTGCCCGCAGTCCGGTCAGGGCGCCCAGGGCGCCCCAGACCCAGGCGGTGTAGGCCACCGCCCGGCTGGTGGCCAGGGCGGCGACGCAGAATCCCACCGCCAGGGCTGCCAGCGGGAGCACCAGCACCACGCCATAAAGGAACTCGGGACGCCGGAGCTCCACCACGGCGATGCCCGTGGAGACAAAGAAGCTCAGCACCAGGTCGGTGAGGTTGTTCTGGAGGGTCAGGACATTGAGGCCGGTCAGCACCAGAAGGCAGCCGATCGCCACCCAGAGGCGGGCGTCAAACCGTTGCCGGCGCGTGGCCGGCTGGGAGAAGGTGTATTCCTCGCAGCCACCCATCACATCACTGCCGCCAAAGGCGGGACCGCCGACGACGCCAAACAGCCCGCTCAGGGCCAGGATCCAGGAGGGGTGCGCCAGGAACGGGAGGACCCAGACCGCCGCCAGCCAGAGCAGGGCGACGCTGAGAATGAGACGCGAATGCGCAAACCATTCCCCCC
>JAFLEG010000232.1 GCA_017302195.1 Verrucomicrobiota bacterium | reverse complement strand
AGGCCGGGTGAGCATCACACCAAGGACCGCAAAGGACACAGAGGACCGGACCAGATTCCTTTGAGTCCTTGGCGTCCTTCGCGTGAGTCCTCTCCGGGGTCCTCGCGGTTTTCGCGGCATCGGACGCAGCGCCGCCCGCGGGCCACTGCCGAATCCGGGACGCCGTCATCCCGAAAGCGGGACAGGGCAACCGGCCGGATGCCTCATCCTGGAGGCCGCCGTGCGAGGCGGAGGACGGCATAGGCGACGCCCCCGGCACACAGGATCAGGACCAGGGCGAGTCCGAAGGCGTGACGCAGCAGACTCCGGAGATCGGCGGTTCCCTGATCGCCCAGGGCGGCCAGGGAGGGGGTGGTGCGATTGAGGGTCTCCAGCGCTGCCGTGAGGTCCCGCGCCGCGGCGCCGATCTGCGTGGCGGCCGAACCGTAGTCGCGCACGTCGAAGGGGTGGTCGTTGGTGGACGGCGGGGCGTGGGTGTCGGGAGTGGAGACGCTGCGAACGAAGCGGTCCAGGGACCCGATGGCGGTGTCTATGGCGCCGGCGGCCTGCGTTCCGGCTTCGAGCGTCTGCCGGGTCTGGGGGAGGAGCGTCCCGAGCCGGGATTCCTGCTCGGTGAGCGCCGCCACCAGGGCGGTGCGCTCGCGGGCCAGTCCCTCGAAGAACTGGTTCAACGCGCCCTCCCGCTCGGTGTGGATCACGTCGGGGAGGCGGCTGGCCGTCTGCGCGAAGGAGGTGGCCGAGGCCGCCAGGGAGTCCAGATCGTGGAAGACCTCCCGAGCCTCGGGTTCCGCCGCCAGTTGGAAGGAGGTCAGCTCCAGTTGCCAGGCCAGGAGGGTCGGCATGCGCTGGGCGTAGTAGATGCCCCGCTGCGCCAGCAGGCGGGCCTGCTCGACCGCCTGGGTGGCGGGGTCGAGTCCGGCCAGGGGATCCAGATAGAGCAGGCTCAGCAGGCTGGCGCTGTGCCGCGGCGCGGCGCCGGCGGGTCCGGTGTCCAGGGTGGCCACCAGCTCCGGCAGCCGCACGGCGGCCAGAAACCGCTGGTCCGGGAACCGCTTGCGGTACGCCGCGATCAATCCGTGCAGCTCGTGGATCTGCTCCGCGCTCAGGTAGGGATCCAGGCTTTCCCAGGCCTCCCGCTCCAGGGTGAGGTGCACCTGAAGCAGCGGCTGCGCCGCCTCGCCAAACGGGCCGCCCACCCACGCCTGCTCGATCACCTCCCGGGAGAGCGTCGCCAGCACCGCCATGTCCACGGCGTTGAGCAGGGGATTCTCGCCGGTGGCGTTGATGTAGGCGGACGTCGCCTCGAGCAGCTTCCACTGCTGGGCGGCCAGGCGTCCGGCCGGAGTGGTCACGCGGGCCCGGAAGGCATCCGCCGCCGCGGCCACCGAGCCCACATAGACATCGGCGCTGCGCATGACCTCCGCCTGCAGCAGGGCCATGGCATTGGTCGCGGGATTCGCCCCCGGCTTCTTCAGGATCGAGTGCAGCAGGCTCTGGGTCTGCGCCTCCTCCCGCTGCATCACACGGCAGGCGGGGCCCGACAGCAGCAGGAGCAGCGCGGCCGCCGTCAGGCCGGCGCGTCGGGCGTGGGCGGTCCTCGCGTTCCGGCAGCCCGTCGGTCCAGAAACCAAAGCCATGCCGGACCCTACCGCGGCCGGAGCCCTGGACTCCAGCGCGGCGGTCGTCCCGGGCGGGGGTCTCACACGAAGGACGCCAAGGGCGCAAAGGAGGGGCACGGGGCAGGAGACGAGGTCACTCGCGCTTCCTTCCCGCTGCGTTCGGCGGTCTCCCCAGGTTTCGGAAGTCCGACGCGTCGGTGGAGTCAGCGTCTCCTGACGTCGTCGGCTACGGAGGAGACGAGGTGGTGAGGCCTGGACCATCCCACCGCGGGATTTCCTTGGCGTCCTTTGTGCCCGTGGTGTGAAGCCTGTCCCCCGGGGCCAGGTTTTGGTTTGGCCTTTCCCGCGCCCGTGGTCCCATGCGGCATGCGCTTCGCGATCTGCAACGAGATCTTCAAGGACTGGTCCTGGGACCGGACCTGCCGCTTCGCCCGCGACGCCGGCTACCAGGCGCTGGAGATCGCGCCCTTCACCTTCGCGCCGCTCATCACCGATCTGGATGCGGCCCGGCGCCGCGAAATCCGCACCACCGCGGAATCGGCCGGGATGGAGATTTCCGGCATCCACTGGGTGCTCGCCCACACCGAGGGATTTCACGTGAACCATCCCGACGCCGGCGTCCGGGAGCGCACCGCGGACTACCTGGTGGCGGCCGTGGATCTGTGCGCGGACCTGGGCGGCGGATTCCTGATCTTCGGATCGCCCAAGCGCCGCGATATCCTGGACGGCGTGTCGTCCGCCCAGGCCGTGGCTTGGACGCGCGACACCTTCGCGCCGGCCATCCGCGCCGCCGAACGCCGGGGGGTGGTCCTGTGCATGGAGCCGCTGGCGCCTTCCGAGACCAATTTCCTCAACACGGCCGACGACACCTGGGCGCTGGTCGAGCCGGTGGGGTCCCCCGCGTTTCAAATCATGCTCGATGTGAAGGCCATGGCCTCGGAGGGACGCCCGGTGGCGGACACCATCCGGTCCCAGCGCGGACGCTTTGCCTACTTCCACGCCAATGACGTGAACCTCAAGGGGCCGGGGTTTGGCGACATGGACTTTGTCCCCATCGCCGCCGCGCTCCGGGAGGTGGGATACGACGGCACCGTCTCCGTGGAGGTCTTCCGGTTCGAGGAGGGTCCGGAGGCCATCGCCACGCGCAGCCGCGACCATCTGCGCCGGACCTTCGGCTGCTGACGGGCTTCGGCGAGGCGGGGCTCGGCCTCCCACCGACAACGGGACGCGCTTCCTTCATGCCAGAAGATCCGATGACCACGACCCCGGCAGCGGTCCCGTCCTGGGACGCCGCACTGGCGTACCTGAGCGCCCTGTGTCAGTTCGGCTTTCAGCCCGGGCTCGACACCACCCGCCGCCTCTGTGCCGCGATGGGGAATCCGGAGGCGGGCCTGCGCTTCATCCATGTGGCGGGCACCAATGGCAAGGGATCGGTCTGCGCCTTCCTGGACGCCATGTACCGCGCTGCCGGGTTCCGCGTGGGTCTCTACACCTCGCCCCATCTGGTGCGCTTCGGCGAACGCATCCAGGTGAACCGCGTGCCGGTGTCCGATGAGATCCTGGCCCGCGGCGTCGCCGAGCTCCGGGAGAAGATCGCGGGCCTGGCCGGACCCGAACCCACCTTCTTCGAGTTCACCACCGCGCTGGCGCTGCGCTGTTTCCAGCAGGCGGGCGTGGACCTGGTGATCTGGGAGACCGGATTGGGCGGCCGGCTGGATGCGACCAACGTGGTCACCCCGCTGGCCAGCGTGATCACCAACATCGGCCTCGATCACCAGCAGGTGCTCGGCCCGACCCTGGCCCATATCGCCGCCGAAAAGGCGGGCATCATCAAGTCGGGCGTGCCGGTCCTGACCGCCACCGAGGATCCGGATGCGCGGGCGATCCTGGAATTCAAGGCGCGCGAACTCGACGCCCCGTTCCTGGCGATCAGCGCGCCGCAGGTCGCCCGGCTGACCTTGCCGGTGGGCTTGCGCGGATCCCATCAGCGTACCAATGCCGCCCTGGCCGCCACCACCGTGCGACTGCTGCGCGCCTTCCTGCCGGTGTCCGACGAGCAACTGGCCGAGGGACTCGCCGCCACCCGGTGGCCCGGACGTCTCCAGGAGCTCCAACGGGGCCCGCAGCGCCTGGTGCTCGACGGCGCGCACAATCTGCCGGGCGTCCACGCCCTCAGGGCCTCCCTGCCCGAACTGATTCCCGGCGTCCATCCCACCCTGATTCTCGGGGCGCTGAACGACAAGGACTGGCGCGAGATGGTCCGGCTGTTGGCGCCCGTGGCCGGACGCATCCTCACGGTTCCCGTCGCCAGTTCCCGGACGGTGAGCGCTGCCGATCTGAAGGCGGCCGTGGTCGCCTCGGGGGCCGGACGACCGGTGCGCGCCGCCTCCTCATTGGCCGAAGCGCTGCGCTGGGCATCCGCCGACCCGGTGGTGCTGATCACCGGATCCCTCTACCTGGTGGGGGAGGCGCTGGAGTTGCTCGGGCCCCCGTCGGCCGCGCTGGCGGCGGAACGGGACCTCAACGAGTGGGGCGGCACCCGCTGATGGCGGCTGCGGCGCCACTCAGTTTTTGGCGGGGCGAGCCTCGGCGTGCGCGTGGGGAGGGACCATCACCTCATTCGCCCGAGACACATCGGCCCGAAACTGCCGCCAGGCCCTGGAGTGCGGGCGGCGCAGCGCAGCGGAGACGCCGCGTTGCCACAATGGTCAGGTCGCGAGCCGGGCGTTCATTCCCCGGCCCGCGCGTCCGTCGGGCCCAACGCCAAAGCGGTGGCAAGCCAACCGCAGTCCCAAGACGCGCACCTCGGGTCTTTGGCAGGGCGAACCTCCTGGTGAGCGTGTGGCGTTACCACCACGTGGTTCGCGTTTGCACGCACGGACGGACCCTTACCCTGCCCGGTTGCGGCCCGGTGTTGCGGAGAACTGAAAACTCGGACCCGAAAACTCCCCCTCTCAACGGCGGCGGACAGGTCCCCGCCTTGCCTTCGGGGAAAGCGCAGGCAGTCTGTACGCCGGTGCGGCTCTCCGGACCGGTGCCGTCCCTTTCCCTGCCATGACTGTCTCCCTGCACCCCCTGCTGGCCGCGGCCGCATTGGTCACCCTTCCGGTCACCGCCGCCCGTCTCACGCTCACGGTCAATTCCGCCGGGAATGAGAATTTTCCGGACGACCGGTTGACCCTGGTCGAGGCCCTGCATGTGGCCAACGAAACCCTGGGGCGAACCCTGACAGCGCCGGAAGCCATCCAGGTCGTGGAGGAGATTGCCGGCGAGGATCTGGTCCTCCGGTTTGCCATCCCCGGGGAGGGGCCACACTGGATCGCCGCGCCCCCGGGAGGGTTTCCGCCGCTGGTGGCCAGCCGCTTTGCGCGGGCTTTGGTGGACGGCTATTCGCAACCGGGAGCGCTCCCCAGGGGAGCCATCGGCCCGGGTTCCGGCCGGAACAACGCGGTGCTCAGGATCGTGCTCGATTGCCGCGTGCTGGCGCCTGATCCGGTGTCCCGCATCATGCCCGACTTTTCCTTCAAGATCGCCCGCTCCCACACCCACTTCCGCGGCTTCAGCGTGCTCGCCAGCACGGAGTCCGACAATTTCGGGGTGTACTTCGCCGACGGGGCGGCGGGCGGACAGGTGAGCGGGTGCTGGTTTGGCGTGTCGCCCGACCAGCAGATCCTGTCCGGCGGCGAGGTGGCCATTGCGGCGTATGGCACGGCGGGCGGGCAGGTCTTCGGATCCGATG
Source organism: Verrucomicrobiota bacterium (assembly GCA_017302195.1). Taxonomy (GTDB): domain Bacteria; phylum Verrucomicrobiota; class Verrucomicrobiia; order Limisphaerales; family UBA9464; genus UBA9464. The sequence goes on along the minus strand of JAFLEG010000232.1, from coordinate 1,636 downwards.
GCGATGGCGTGGACGATGCCGCGGAGGCCAACGTGATCGCGGCCCACGCCATCGGGGTTCAATTCGAGGACACCCGGGACATTCTGGTCCAGGGCAATTCGATCGGAGTCCTGCCCGACGGTATCACGCTCCCTCCGGTGGAGATCCGTGAGGCGCTGGAAGGCGACGCCATCGAGGGGGCCGGTCTGGCCGGCACCGTCACCGTACGCCGGAATGTCATCGGCGGGATGCGCGGGGACGTGGTGGAGTTCTACGGCGACGCCGAACGATTGGTGATCCAGGGCAACTACATCGGGGTGTCCGGCGACGGTGTCACGCCGCTGCCCAACGGGAATTTCCTGCGGGTGCAGGCGGTGCAGGTGATCCTGGGTTCGGAGGTGGACGCTCCCGCCGGCACGGGTCCGGCCAACCGGATTCTCAACCACACCGGATATCTGTTCCGTTACGGGAGTGCGGGCACCCGGATCGCCCAGCGGGGAAACTACATCAGCCAGTATGCCGCGCCGTACGCGCTGGGGCTGGGGAACTCGATTGCCGGTCAGCGGCTGGGGCGGGACTCGGACCTGGCCCCGGTGCTGTCGCCGGACTTCGATGGCAAGATTCTGCGCGGCAGCCTGCCCCTGGCCGGAGCGGGCGGCGGCGGCCCTGCCTCCGCGTGGGTGGATCTTTATCTGGCGGCTCCCGGGGTGGATCCGCTGACCCCTTCCATCAGTGTGCGCCTTGCCACTTTCGAGGAAGGCGGGCCCTCCGACCTGGATCCTGCTTCCGGCACATTTGCCTTCGATGTCTCTGCGGTCCGCGGCGTCGGCACCCTCCCCCATCTCGCGGCAACCGCGGTGATGAAGGATGCGACCGGTGTGGACACCTCCCCCTGGTCCAACCTTCTGCAGGTGCGTGACCCGTCGCGACATCTGAGCATCTCCCGCGAGGGGGACGCCGTGGTCCTGAACTGGGGGGATCCCATCTACGGCGCGCAGTTCCTGTTCAGGAACCTGACCGACACCAACGGATGGTCCGACATCCCGGGCGGCCCGCCTGTCCGGGCGCCGCTCTCGCTGAGCGAGGCGGTGTATTTCCGGCTGATGCCCCGCTGACCGGCGTCGCCGCATCCTCCCGTTGGCAGGGTCGCGTTCGACCTCGACCCCATTCAAACCCGCTGCGCCCGTGGACGAACAACGCGTCTCGTGGGAAGACCCGCCGTCCAGCGCACCCTCCCCATCGGCTATGGCATCCAAAGCGGGACAGGAAATCCCAGACAGCCAATCGTCAATCGGCGGGCGCAAGCCCTCCCCCCGTTCCCTGAAGCGGCTCCAGGCAACGAGCGGCTGACGTTGGGGTCGTGCAGAAGCCCGAGCCCCAACTGGGCGTTCACAAGTTGTCGGCGGCGTTTCCGGCATGCGGGCTTCCAGCCAGGAGAGGCATCTCCTCTGTGGCCTCGGCACCCTCTGTGTGAGCCCCTCCGGTTCTCCCTCAGGCCCAGGCTGCCGACAACTTCGGGAGGCACCGGAGCCCCACCAAACCGGGCCCGTGAGTTTGACGCGGGGGCCGAAACGTGGCGTACTCGGCCCGCAGCCGAAGTCCGGCGGAATCCATCGCCGGGCACGGGGGACCCACACGCCGCGTGAAGGATGCTTCA
>JAFLEG010000231.1 GCA_017302195.1 Verrucomicrobiota bacterium | reverse complement strand
AGCCACCACCTCACCAATGCTCAGGTGGATCGTGTGGTGGCCCTCTTCGACCTGCTCGCCGATCCCGACAACTGGCAGCTCGCATGCGCTGGGATTCGCCCGCCGAGGATGCCCGACGCCGCATGGAGTGGTCTGTCCGGCACAGCGGTTTCCCCGAGGCGTACATCCGCCACGTGAGCAGCGGAAAATTCTCCACCGGGGACTGGGAGTCCCTCACCGACTCGCAACTTCGCCAGTTGGTGATGACCCTGAAGAACCGGGCACGGACAAGGATCATCCCCCAGGGGATCGCGAGCCGCGACGAACGCGCGGGCGGGACGGAGCATGAGGCTCCTTGCGCCGCAGTGGCCCCGGCAGGGAACGACGCCCTGCCGGGGTCGGGAGAGGAGGATCCGTTTTGAAGGCGCGCCCTTCCATCGAGAGGTTGGCGTTCATCGCCCGGCGACTCCGCCGCGGGAGTGCAATCAATGCCAACTCCGTGGTGAAGCGCTTCGAGGTCTCGCGCAAGACAGCAGCCAGGGACATCGAATTCCTGCGGGACCGGCTCCGATACGAATTGGAGTGGGTGCCTTCGCAGCGCACCTACCGCCTTCTTCGGGCACCGGAGGCCATCCTATGAACCGACAGCTCGAACTGATCCCGCCGCCAGGACCGGCGGTTGGTACGGACGAGATAGTACTCGTGGTTCACCTGCTGCGTGGGGTGAACTGGGCGACGGCCGAGGAGATCCTGGTGGGGATGGCACTTCCCGTGACCGAGGCCGCCAAGCGTCGGATCCGGAAGATCGCGAGCGACAGCGGCGGCCGGATCGCCGGCGGCCAGCGCGGCTACAAGCTGGTCACCGAAATGACCGCCGAGGAGTTCGGGCACTTTGACCGCTGGATGGCCCACCAGGAAGCCGAGATGCAGCGGCGTCGGCTGGAGGCCAGCCAGGTGTTTCACCGGGGGACCAACCCACACCGGGTCAGCCAGGTGTCGCCATAAAGTCCAGGTATCCAGTGAGAACCCATCGCAAAGCCCTCCAAGACCGATTTGTGGAAGCCGTCCTATCTGGGCGGAAGAACACCACGATCCGGCCAGCCGGCCGGCCGTCGAAGTTACCTGAGGCTGGGGATAAACTCACCCTGTTCCGTTGGACCGGTCGCCCGTACTGGAGCCCGCAGGAGGTGGTGGGGGAGTTCCGGATCAAGCGGATCTGGAGCGTCACGGTATCAGAGGAGGGCTTGGTTTTGGAGGACGGCGGCACAAGGCACTGGGCGCACCAGCCTTGTGGGGACCAGGAAACCTTTGCTCACCGCGAGGGATTCCTGAACTGGGCTGAGATGCGCGAATGGTTCCGCACCACGCACGGCCTTCCGTTCTCGGGAATCATGATCGAGTGGGATCGAACCCGCCTGGAAGGCTCAGTCGAATTGCCGATCTCATGAGCGATGGCCCAGCCATGCCGGCGCTGAGGTACTATGGCGGAAAATTCCGCCTCGGTCGCAAGATCTGCCACCTGTTCCCAGACCACGAATGCTACGTGGAGCCTTTCGGTGGGGCTGCCGGCGTCTTGATGAGGAATGACCCATCGCCCATCGAGTTGTACAACGACCTGGACCGCAGGGTGGTGAACTTCTTTCGCGTGTTGCGCGAGAACCCAAGGGACCTGATCCGGGCGGTTGAACGGACCCCATTCTCCCGAGAGGAGTTCGACGCAGCGTTCCATCCCAGCGAGGCGCCCGTCGAAGATGCGCGCCGATACTTCGTTTTGGCGTGGCAGTCCTTTGGAGGTCCTCGAACAAACAAGAAGACCGGATGGAAGTGCCAGAAGCGGGTGTGGGAGAACTCTCGGGCTCACCACATGGACGAGTACCGATCTGCAGCTCGAAACTTGGTGGCCGTGGCGCGTCGCCTTCGGACTGTGCAGATTGAGTGCGACGATGCCTTCAGGGTGATAGCGCGCTACGATTCGCCGCGGGCTCTCTTCTATGTTGACCCACCGTATCCTGCCGACACCCGGAACGAGTCCTGGTGCAGGTCCGCCTACAATTTCGAGTTCTCCAGCATGCAGCATGAGTTGCTGGCGGCAGCCTTGAAGCGGTGCAAGGGAGCAGTGGTCGTGTCCAGTTATCCGAATGCGCAGTACGACCAGCTTTTCTCGGAGTGGGAGAAGGTCGAGTTCTACATCCAAACCATGAACGGCTCGATTGCCACTGAAGTTCTTTGGCTCAAGGCAAGGGCAGAGTGATTCATGCAGTTCGTCAAACCAGCTCCCTTCAAAGAGGCCCTGCAAAAGTTGGGCGCCCGCTCCCCTGTTGCGGCGGATTTGTCCTCCGCGGAGTGGGCCGAAGTGCCTGTGGCATTGCGCGAGCGAGCCATGTTCAGCGCCCACGTGGAGAGCGTGAAATTTCTCCAGCGGGTCAAGGATACCATCGGAGATTTCGTCGGCGCTACCCGCGAGCAGATCGTCCAGGAGGATGGCACCGTGGTGGAGGCCCTGAAGATGGGGAACCGGGCGCAGTTCGTGGACCGCATGCGGGAGTTGGCCGTCGCCGAGGGCATGGGCCCGCTGGAACCCGAGGACGCCGGAACCGTCCGGGACATCACCAGCGAGCAGCGGCTTGGCCTGATCTTCGATGTACAGACCCAGGCCGCCACCCGCTTCGGAGACTGGAAGCAGGGCTTGGATCCCGACGTTCTCGACGAGTTTCCGGCTCAGCGCTTCATCCGGGAGGTGGGGGTGGAAGCCCCTCGCAAGTCGCATGAGGCGAACGAAGGGGAGGTGCGGCTGAAGACCGACCTGGAATTTTGGTTGGCGATGAACTCCCCGGAGATCGGCGGGTTCGGGGTGCCGTGGGGACCCTGGGGCTTCAACTCGGGGATGGGGGTGGAGGACGTGGACCGGGGCGAGGCCGAGGCACTCGGGCTGCTGGAGCCGGGCCAAAAGGTCGAAACGCCGGAAGCCCGCTTCAACGAGCACCTCAAGGCCAGCGTCACGAATCTGGATCCCGAGATGCAGGACCTTCTGAAGGGACGCTTTGGCAGCCAGATCCAGATCAAGGACGGCGCCGCCTGGTGGAAGGGCGACAGGGCCGGCAAGGCTGGAGCCGGGGTGGCGCCACGGCGGCGAGCACCGGAGCCTCCGCCCGAGCCGCCGGCACCTGTGGGGCCCCCTCCGTTCCCGGACTCCCTCGGCAAGCTGGAGACCGTCCGAAAGCTGGGCGGCAGCACGGGTGCCGAGCTGGTGCGGGACCCCGGCAGCGGGGCGCTCTTCGTCCGCAAGCAGGGCAATTCTGCCGCGCACGTCCAAGAGGAGCACACGGCCAACGAATTCTATCGTGCCCTGGGTGTGCCCGTACCCGAGGGGCGCATCTACAATGAGGCTGGTGCACCGACTCAGCTCACCCGGTTCGTGGAAGGCCAGCCCCTCGGGGACTACCTGAAAAACGCGGGGCCGGTGGAGGCCGCGGCGGTGAAGGCGAAGATCGCAGAGCACTTCGCGGCCGACGCTCTCCTGGGCAACTGGGACGTGGCCGGTATGGGCCTCGACAACATCCTGGTGACGGCCGATGGCACCCCGCTGCGCATTGACAATGGGGGTTCGCTGCGGTTTCGCGCCCAGGGCGCGGCGAAGACCGCAGATCAGTGGGACGCCCACGCGACCGAATTGTGGACGCTGCGGGATCCGAAGCTGAACCCGCAGACCGCCCAACTCTTTGGCGGACTGGATGCCTTCCAAATCGCCCGCCAGATCCAGCGGATGGACGGCCAGGCTTTGCTCGCCGCTGCGCCCGAAGATCTCAGGCCGGTGCTGGCGGCCCGTCTGGAGAATCTCAAGGCAATTGCTGCCAAGTCTCTGGAGTTTGAAGCCACCAACTTCGTGCCCGCGCATGCGGACGAAGTGACCCGCCACATGATGGGCATGCGGAAGGCGGAGACATTCACCGGACTCGCGCCCGCGCTGAAGCAGGCCAAGCCGGGTGACGTGACCCTGTTCGACAAGGATGGGCTGGCCTTCGATCACCTGCGCACCACGGCGCCCGCCGCGGCGGTGCAGTCCAGCAAGGACCGGGTGATCTACGACGCGGTGCTCAAGGCCGTGAAGACGGTGAACGCCCACCACGCGAAGGGGGACACCCAGTACAATCAGGTCACGCTGGCCGCAGCCATGGAGCTGAAGCCGGAGTTGGAGAAGCTAGCCGGCAGCAGCGGGCCCTACCAAGGCATGGCGAAGGGCTACCTCCAGACCTTGGCCCACATCGAAAAGGCGAAGGGGGACGTCTCGAAGAATATTCCGAAGTTCGACAAGATCCCCGTCAGTCTCCCAGGGGAGGGCAAGAAGAAGGGTTCCCAGAATTCCGTCACCAAGGAACTGGCCGACTACATCAACGCCAACGGCGGCAGTTGGGAGATCATCGCTGAGTGGGCGGCCGCCCAGGGGGGATCGAGCGCGAGCGAGGCGTCCAACGCCGCAAGCGCGTTCCTCCTCTCGCGTCTGCAGGGCATCTCAAAGGGCGAGGTCTGGTCCAGCGGCAGCACAGGAGCAGCCGCACGGAAGCTCTGGGGCGACAAATTCGAGCGGACTTGGGAGATGTTCCACGCCGGCGTGCAGGAGATCCTCGGGCGCTTGGAGTTCAACGGAAACGACACCGCGCGTCGCGCCATCCGGATCCTCCGCACCGAGCAGAGCAAGGGCACGGTCCCGTTCGGAAAGGGTGAGAAAGGCCGGTACGCGCGACGCGTGAACGCAAGCGGGTCGGTCTTCGCGCCGGTGTTCTCCGGCACCAACACGGTGACGGTGGTGCCGCACACCCGGATCACAGGGACCTACTTCCTGGAGCGGATTCCTGGAACCCCAAAGCGACTTCTTTTACGGTGACCATGAGAACGAGTTCACCTACATCGGCGTGGGACTCGACACCTACAACGTCGGCTGGCACGTGAAGCCCGACCTCAACCCTGGCACCGACAGCACCAAATGGATTCCGTGAAGATCATCGGCTCCGACAAGGAGGACGGCTTCGACTTCGAGCGCGCTTGGGTCGGCGGACGAGCCGGCCAGCCTGAGCCGCTGGCGAGTGTCGGAGGGGTGGTGTGCCGCATCGAGACCAAGCCCGGCCCCCTGGCGGACGGCATTGCGCTCTGTGAGCCGCTGACAGCATTCCCAGACTGGCCGGTCTGGGTGGAGATCGAGCGCACCCACGACGACGGCACCGTTGATCGCCAGACCCTTTTTGGGTTCACGGATCGTCCCCAGGTGGTGGCCGCGTCCCGACGCTTCGCCGAACTGGCAGCCGATGGGCCGGTCAAGATTGGCTCCCCCCTCTGACCTATGTGGATCGCCTCGAAAATCGGCTTCTTCAGCCTGGTGGTGAAGGACGGTCACCTCCACGTCCGCGGCCGTCTGAAGCGGGATATGGAGAACCTGGCCACCCTCCTGGAGGTGCCGCACCAGGAGATCGAGCGGTGGCCCCAGGCAGACTACCGGTGGCGCATACGGCTGGATCCTTCCAAGGCGAGCCATGTCCTGGCTGCCCTGGGGGCAACGGTGGACTACCCCAACTTCAAGTCCGCCATCGCAGCGACGCCTGACCAGGCAGAAAAGCTCCGGGCCTACCACGACCTGTGGCATGGCCTGTTCGAGTTGCAGGATCGGCCCGGCGCCTCGACCGCCGAGGCCCGGCCGGCACGCCGCTGACGATCGGCAGGAGCGCGGCGGCCGGTAGGCAGGACCCTTTTCAGGGATTCCGCATGTGCCGTTCCGGACGGCGTTTCAGGCTTTTCTCCACAAACGGGCCTCCGAACCACGTAACTCACGCGGCAGCAGAGGTCTTCGGGCTGGCTCAGGGTCTTTCAGGCTTTTCTCGTCCCCTCAGCCATCCAGGGTGCGAGCCACCCTCACAACCGGTGGGGCGAATCTCCCGATGAGCCGTGCGCGTGTGGAGGCACCACCACGTCCATTCGCTCACGACACGCCGGCCAGGAGCGGCGCCCTTGGACTGCGGGCGGCGGTTGCCCTGCCGAAGCAGGGCGAAGGCAGGAGCGCAGCAGAGACGCCGCTTTGCCGCGGCGAGCCAATCACAATCCGGGCGTTCTTCCTCCTCCCCGAGCGCCGTCCGCGTCCCACGCCAAAGCGGTGGCAAGCCACCGCAGTCCCAAGACGCGTCTCGCCTCCTCCCGGTGGGGCGAGGCCTCCACTTCATCCCTCATCCTTCATCCTTTATTCCCCACCCTTTCCTCAGAAAAGTCTTGTCGAAGGCCCCGCGCAGCCCTATTCCCCCGGTCGCTTTCGGTTGCGCCCGTGGCGGAATTGGCAGACGCGCTAGATTCAGGTTCTAGTGAGTAACATCGTACAGGTTCAAGTCCTGTCGGGCGCACCACCTCCCCAGGCCCACCCGTCCGATCCCCCTGCCCCGGTCACCGTGCCCCTCTTTCCGGTGATCCATGAGGACGCCTCGCTGCTGGTCCTCCACAAGCCCGCCGGACTGGTCTGCCACCCCACCAAGGGCGATGCCTGGTCGAGCCTCATCGGACGCGTCCGCATGCACCTGGGCGCCGCGACCGAACCCCAGATGGTCCACCGCCTCGACCGCGAAACCAGCGGCGTGATGGTCTTCGGCAAGACCCCGGAAGCGGCCTTGGAACTGCGCCGCGCCTGGGAACTGGGCCTGGTCACCAAGGAATACCTCGCCCTGGTACACGGGGAGGTGGCCGCCGCGGAGGGCGTGTGTGACGCCCCCATCGGACGCGACGAAGCCAGCGAGGTGGCGGTGAAGGACCGGGTGCGTCCCGACGGCGCCACCGCCCGCACCCGCTGGTGGCGTCTCCGGACCTTCCGGCGCCCCGAGGGCGTCTTCTCCCTGCTGCGCGTGCGCCTGGATACCGGCCGCAAACACCAAATCCGCATCCACCTCGCCCACCTCGGACACCCCCTCGTCGGGGACAAGCTCTACGGTCCGGATCCCGATGCCTACCTGGCCTTCGTGCAGCGCCGTCTCACCTCCGACCAGCGGACCCGCCTGCT
>JAFLEG010000230.1 GCA_017302195.1 Verrucomicrobiota bacterium | reverse complement strand
GAAGGAGGGCATCGCCGACCCGAAGCGGGTGGGGATCATGGGCGGGTCCTACGGAGGATACTGCGCGCTGGCCGCAGTCACCTTCACGCCCGAGGTGTTCGCCTGCTCGGTGGACATCGTGGGGCCCTCGAACCTCAAGACGCTCATCGGGACGGTTCCGCCCTACTGGAAGCCGGTCCGGGCCATGTTTGACGTGCGCATCGGCAATGTGGACGACCCGAAGGACGCGGAACTCATCCACAACGCCTCGCCATTGAACTTCGCGCACAGGATCGTCCGCCCGCTGCTGATCGGCCAGGGGGCGAACGATCCGCGCGTGAAGCAGGCCGAGTCCGAGCAGATCGTCGGCGCCATCGAGAAGAATGGCGGCAGCGTGACCTACGTGCTCTATCCCGACGAGGGCCACGGATTCGCGCGCCCCGAGAACGACACCGACTTCAATGCGCGCTCCGAGATCTTCCTGGGTGCGCACCTGGGCGGACGTGTGGAGCCGCTTCCGGATGGAAAGATTCCCGGCTCAACCGCCGTGGTGAAAATCGTGGGCGCCGGCGGGCGATGAACGCTGTGCCGGCGTGCGCGCCGCTCAAGGATGTCTCCTCCAAGAATCACCTTGGAATACCATTCTCCGGAGCATGGCTGAGTCACCGCGGTCGGCTACAATTCAGATCACAAGCCAGTTCCCATGAAGCCCGATTTCGTCCTCGAAAAGTATGAACGAACGACTCACGGGTCGGTGGAATCCACGGGTGGGCCCGTTGTGCCCCCAGTTTCTGGAGTGCATCCGACTGGAGGATCACACCAAGGGCTGACGCAATGATTCAGGATACTCATCATGGTGGCTGGTGCCCTCCGGAAAAGTGAAAAAAGATGAGCCAGAGCACTTGGGATGTCATCGGTAGCGCGGCGCCTGCCAGGTAGCGCTGCCGCCGGAAAGAAAAATGCCGCCGCCAGCGGGGCTGGCGGCGGCATGTGAACAGAAATGGTCCGGGTTACAGGCCTTCGCCGACCTGGAAGCGGAGGAAGCGGCGCACCTCGAGGGTGTCACCGAGGGACTTGGCCACGGAGGCCACGTGGGCCTTCACGTTGAGGTCCGGATTCTTGACGAAGCCCTGCTCCAGGAGGCAGACGCCCTGGAAGAACTTTTCCCGCTTGCCCTTGAGGATGTTCTCCATGGCCGCGGCCGGCTTGTCCTTGAGGGCGTCGGAATTCCGGGCGATGTCGTCCTCCTTGGCGATGACCTCGGCCGGCACCTGCTCCCGGCTGACATAGCCCGGATTGGCCGCGGTGATCTGCATGGTGATGTCGCGCACGAGCTGCTTGAACTCCTCGGCGTTCACGGTCTCCGGCTTGCCGGCGCCCACCTCGACCAGCACCCCGATCTTGCCGCCGAGGTGGATGTAGGCGGCCAGCAGGCCGTTGCCCGTGACTTCGAGCCGCTGGAAGCGGCGGATCTGGATGTTCTCGCCGATGCGGGCCACCGCGGCGACGCGTTCGGCTTCGAGGTCGGGAGCGGCTTCGGCGGCAGCCTTGGCGGCCAGGTCATTGCAGAAGGCCTTGAAGCTGTCGTTGCGGGCGACGAAGTCCGTCTCGCAGTTGACCTCGACCAGCGCTCCGGAACGGCCGTTGGCCGAGACCGCCTGGGCGATCAGGCCTTCCTTGGCTTCACGGCCCGCCTTCTTGGCGGCGCTGGCCTGGCCCTTCTTGCGGAGAATGTCCACGGCGCCGGACAGATCCCCCTGGGATTCGACCAGCGCGTTCTTGCAGTCCATGAGACCGGCGTTGGTCATTTCGCGGAGCTTTCCGACCAGCGCGGGAGTGATATCAGCCATGACAGTAGATTCGGTTTGTGGTGATGGGGATGCGGCCGCCGGCGCCGGAGGGCGCCGCGGCCGAAAACCCGCCTGGGAATCAGGCGGCCGGAGCCGGAACGGGAGCAGGGGCCTCGGCGACGGGAGCTGGGGCGGGCTCCGCGGCGGGTGCTCCGTCCTTGTCCGACTTGTCCGCCGGCTTCCGCGAGCGCTTGGCGTCGTGCTCGGCCTTGGCCTGGGAGATGACGCCGACCACGGTGTTCAGGATCAGCTTCACCGACCGGATGGCGTCGTCGTTGCCGGCGATCGGGTAGTCCACCAGGTCCGGATCGCAGTTGGTGTCCACGATGGCCACCAGGGGGATCTTGAGCCGGCGTGCCTCGGCCACGGCATTGTGCTCGCGCTTGATGTCCACCACGAACATCACGTCGGGCAGGGCGTCGAGGTCGCGGAGACCGTCGAGATTCTTCACGAAGCGCACATGCTCCCGGCGGATCATGGACTGCTCCTGCTTGACGTACTCGTTGATCGAGCCGTCGGTCTCCATCCGCTCGATCTCCTTCATGCGCTTCAGCGAGCGCTTCAGGGTGCGCAGATTGGTGAGGGTGCCGCCCAGCCAGCGGCCGGTGACGTAGGGTTGTCCGCAGGACTTCGCCGCCTCCTTCACCGCCTCCTGTGCCTGCTTCTTGGTGCCGACGAAGAGGATCTGACCGCCCTTGCCGGCAGCCTGGGCAAGAAACTCGCAGGCGGCCTCGAGCTGGGGCAGGGACTTGCTCAGGTCAATGACGTGGATGCCGTTGCGCGCCTCGAAGATGAAGGGCTTCATCTTGGGATTCCAGCGGCGGGTCTGGTGTCCGAAATGGACACCCGCTTCGAGCAGTTCCTTGACTCCGATGTTGATCATGTGTGCTGCATTCCCTGGTTTCGACCGGGATGGGACCGTGGGTCCTCCAGGCCATCCGGCGGGAACTCCGGATTTTATGGGATGTTGTTGTGGCCGCCTGACGCGCACGCGGCAGGACACTTGAGGCCGTGATTCGCCCGGGCAGGGCCGCGAGCGAACGGCAACCATGTCCAGCGGGCTACCGGGGATCAACAGCTTTCTGCGGATGGATTTGGTGAGGGGTGCAGGACGAGAAAGTTGGGACACGGATCAGGCGGCGAGGGAGAGGATGTCATTGCGAGCGGCATGGGAGTTGGCGCGAGCGGCCCAGAAAGCGTCGAAGCGATGGCTGAGGAGCAGGGTGCGGAAGTTAAGGACGGCGGCGGCGCCGGATTCGGACCAAAACATGCCGGACTGTTTGAGCCGGGATCCAACGACGGTTTTGCAGCCGGCGTCAATGACACCGCTGCCAATGAACCAGCCGTTCTTGCGGTAGGTGCCGTACTGCATGCGGGCCTGATGGCGTTGGAGGAAGCCCAAGTGTTCCTGCACAGGGTCTGGAACCTCCGTGGAGGGGGGTAGAAGCGCCTGGGCCTGGGTGATGACGGTGGCGATGCGGTCGCGGAGCAGGAGCTTTTTCCAACGGGAGACCTGGGCCTTGATGTCGGCAACGCCTAACGCTTCGGCCAACTTCTGAAGTCGTTCGCAGGCATGGTAGAAATCCAGGATGCTGACACAGCCGGCAAAGCACTGGATCGCCAGGTCCTCGGCCCAGGCGGCCCCGTCGCTGAGGAAGACCACCTGGGCGGCACAGCCGACGCCCCGACGGCGAGCTTCCTCCCGCAGCCTCAGGGCGAACAGGGCGGCCGGAGCATAGCCGCCCACATAGGTGGTGGATTGGTAGTCGCGGACCGGGCGGCCTTCGGCGTCGGTGCCGTGCTGGGTGAACACCGCGCCGAGTTTGACCTCACGGGTCTTGGCCGTCCCATCGGACTGCTTGCCTTTGCGTCCCCGGAGGACTTCGGGCCGCATGGGCGTGCCGGTTCCATCGCAACTGACATAAAGGATCGGAACGGCTTGTCGGGACTCCGGCAACTGATCCAGCCAGGGCTCCACCGCCGGGGCGATGCGCTGGACAATCCGTTGGATCTGCCGCTCCTCCACCTGGATGGCGCCACACTCAGCGAGTTGACGGCTGGCCCCCTGGTAGGGGTGCTGGGCCGCGCAGCGGGTGACCACCCGGGCCAGGGCGGGAGTGGCGCTTCCCTCCAGTCCCAAGGCGGCGTCGGCCGGACAATGGCCTCCCTCCGGCCCCCAGTAGTAGTCCCGGCTCACGGCGGCTTCGCCAAAGAGGGTGGCGATCTTGAGGGAGCGCCGTCCCATCCGTTGTTGCCCGGGGCGGGGCGGGTACCCCTGGTCCACCTGGTCGATGCGCTGCTGGAGCATCGGTCCGAAGAGGCTCAACCCCGCGGCCAGAATCGCCTCGCGGAACTGGCACTCCAAGTCCAGGAGAGTCGGCTGGAGTTCCTTCAGGAGGGGTTGGACCAGCCGGCGGACTTCTTCCTGAAGTGCCGACTGTACGGCCGGATCTTTTTTTTTTTAGGCCCTCCTGAGTCCGAGCCCGGCTCTGGGACACGATCAACTCCGCATACTGCTCGGTGAGCGCGCAAAAGCGGGCGTAGCCCTCCAGGGACTCGCGCAGGGCGGGGAGTTCTTCGGGGCGGACATGGCGGGAGTGGTTCTTGCCCTCCCTCCAGAACTGCAGGCGGAAATAGTGGCCGGAGTCCTTGGCGCGGTCGGGATGGTGGTACTCGGAGAGCTTGCCAAACTCCATCGAAGGAATCTGGGCGATCTCGCGCAGAATTTGAGCCGGAGTAAGCGGTGTTTTCATGTGCAGCTATAACACTAGCTACACACAAGCCAGCAACCAGCCCGAAAACCAATCGTACAACAATTTCGTCATGCACCCTTTGGTGAGGGCGCATGAGCTGTCAGGGGGGTCCGCATTCTGGAGAGACCGGGGGCCAGTCCGCAGTGCTCAATCGTTTCGCTCCCTGCTGAGGCGCTCCGACCAGAGGTTCTCCATGCAGCGTGTCCTCTCGAATACCATTGCGCCTCGTGGCCAGGGGAGATTGGGCAGCATGAGGGGAGGGGCGTTGGCCCGGCCAAATCGCAACTCGATGGAGAGTGGTTTACTTCCCGCTTCCCGGTGGCTTCGGCCAGCGGAGGTGCCGGTGCAGGAAGTCGAAGGTGCCCGTGCCGTGGATGGAGTGGGGGCCGTCGAAGAACTCGATCTCGGTCCGGTCTCCAAGGCCCAGCTTGACGTAGTGACGCCGGGTTTTGGCGAATTCGTAGGCCACCCATTCGTCCGGCGCGACGCCGTCGTCGTGCCCCCGCTCGACCATGAAGGGGCGCGGCAGGAGGAGCCACGACATCTCGGCGTAGTTGAAGGTGTTGCCCAGGTTCCACTCCGGCATGTCGTACTCCCCGGTCCACAGGTAGCTGTACGGCGCGCGTGAGGAGGCGTTCTTCCAGATCCATTCGTTGTAGTCTGCGGAACAGATGCTGAGGCAGTAGCGGTCCACCAGCACCGGCACGCGCATCGCCGTCTTGCCTCCATAGCTCAGGCCGTAGAAGGCGATCCGGTTGGCATCCACGAACGGCTGTGCCGCGAGCCAGTCGGTGAGGACCTCGTGCTGGCGCACGATGAAGGACCACAGCGTCAGACCCAGGGGCTGCGCCTGTCGCAGGACCTGACGGAACCGCGTGCCGCCGATGTAGGGGTTTTGGGGGGCAAAGGTGACGAAGCCCCGCTCGGCGAGGCGCAATCCGTACTGGTGGTAGAATGGGCTGGCCACCGTGGGATCCGAGATGTCGGCCGGCCGGCCCTCCAGTCCGTGCTGGCAGACGACCACCGGACGCCGCTCGCCGGGCTTCAGGTCCGAGGGCACACACAGGATCCCGTAGGCGAAGACCTCGGGGTGGACGTCGAGCAGCACCTCGTAGCGCCGGACGCCATTGGTCTCGCCGAGCCAGCGTGTCCGAGGGCTCGCCGGCAGGCTCGCCGGCGGAATGACGCCAATGACGTTGGTTTTAAACAATCCACGATAGCCGGCCGCAGTGTTGGTAAAGGCGGCGAGATCCCGGGTGTCCGCCCGCTTCCAGAATTCCCGTCGCGCATACTCGCCGTCGCGCATCAGCCATTGAATGTCCTCCAGCGTCTGCAGGTGACTGCGGAGCATCCGGTCGGCGGGATCCGCGGCCGCAGGACCGGGAGCCGGCTCCGTGCTGGATTCGGATTCGGCAGCCTCCGGGGTTCCGACGAGGACTCCGAGGAACCGGCTGAGTCCCTGTCCGAAACGATCCGGGGCTCCGGGGATCCAGCGTTCTTCGGGGACGGCGGTCAGGCGTCGCCACCGCGCCACCTCCCGGGACAGGGCCTCCGGGGCGGGCGTGCCCAGACGTCCCGGGGCGCCGCCATGGGCATCGGTGAGGAGAACTTCCGGATACGGCCCGGCCTCGATGAACAGCGGACGCGGGGCGACGAGAGACGCCACTTCGGCGTCACCGAAGGTGGTCAGGAGTCCGAACAGGTTCCGGTCAATGGGCTCCTCCCAGAGCGATTCACGCGGGGCGAAGGCGCCGCTGATCCAGGCCGCGGCAAATCGCGGATCCACGGCGGCGGCGTGGAGGGCGAGACGGCCCCCCTCACCCTGTCCGGCCACGGCCAGCGGTCTCCGTGATCCGGCCGGGCGGTTCTGCTGCAGCCAGTCGGCCGCCGCCAGGATACGCTGCAGATCGTAGGTCACCGGGGTGTGGCCCAGTTCGTAGCCGGCGCGCCAGAGGGTCTCCCGCGGATTGTGCTTCACGGATCGCACGCCGGGATGGCCGCCGATCGGCGCCAGGCGGCTGATCAGCGCCGGGACCAGCACGCGGCATCCGGCCTCGGCGCAGCGGCGGGCCACCTGAGCCGACCGGGGCAGGCCGGGAGCGAGGCCGGACAGTTGCTCCGGCGAGATCTCGCAGTCGGGCACCACCACCAGGTCCGCCACGGCCGGCCGATCGGGGACCAGGAGCAGCCCCTCACCGGTCACATTGCGGAATACCGTCCACGACACCGGGTACGCCTGAAATCCTGCTCCGCGTCCCGCGATGCCTCCGGCTGGCGTGGCGTCCCCAATCACCGCCGCATTGCGGAGGATCACCCTGGGCCGGACATCGCGAGGGTCGTCGAGCCCCAGGATGGCCGTCAGGCGGGCTCTGAGGGCGGCAATGCGGTCGGGATTGTCGAGGGCTCCCGCCCAGGCGGTGTCCCGCAGGGATGCCGCCGCGGCGGTCGCG
>JAFLEG010000023.1 GCA_017302195.1 Verrucomicrobiota bacterium | reverse complement strand
TCGTGAGGGAGTCCGAGGGTGGTTGGAGTGGGAAGGCGGGGAAAGTCCGTCGGTTCAGCAACAAGATCCTTCCGGGTGCTGAAGAGGGCCGGAAGGAAGTCAGAGCCCCCCTAGTAGCGTTGAAGCGGGTAACGACCGTGGAGTCAAGGGGGGTAGGAAGATGAAGTGCGGTGGGAAGGAGTGCGTGTCGCAAGATCTCCAGCCAGTGGCTAGGCCGTTGGAGGGACTGCGGGCTCGGAGGAGCCTGGAGTCCAACGCGATCTGGACGGACCGCATGCTGGAAGCCCTGGAGAACGGGGTGAAAGGAGGACGCTGGTATCGCTTGATGGACAAGGTGTGGAACCCAACCCACCTGTGCCTGGGAGCCTGGCAGGTGATTGGCAATGACGGCGCTGCGGGCGTGGACCACCCAAGCTGCGAACCGCTCGAACCAGTCCCGCCGTGTGCGGGTGACTCATCCACTGGAGAGCCGGATGCGGGAAATCCGCACGTCCGGTTCGGAGGGAGGGGTGGGGCTCATCCCCCATCCCTACCTCTATCCAGAAATTCGTCTGCATGGATACGGCTCAAGACTGTCCGCCGTCCCGGTCGTGGCAGATCTGGTCAATGACCACCGCGCTGGCGAGGATCAGGAGATCGTTCTCGCCCGGTTCGATCTCCACGCCGTAGGTGTCGCGGAGCGTGAACCATCGCTTGGAGACCGTGGCCACGGTCCGGTCGCCGCGCGTGACGGTGTATTCGTGGTCCAGAAAGCTGCCGCGAGCCTCGTAGTCGTCGGGACCGGGCACATCCACGGTGAACCGGCAGCGGAGGAAGTTGAAAAGATCCTTGCGCACCGTGGCGACATGCACCCCCCCGCAGTGGATTTCGTACGCCTTGCGCAGCGAGATCAGCTTCTCCCGCAGGAATCCCAGTTCGTTCCCGGCGGCATCCCGGAGCACCAGCTTCTCCCGGAGCAGCGTGAAGGCGCGTCCATCCACCAGGAAAACCCGGTTTCCGTCCCCGTCCTCGATCCAGAAGTCGTCGCCGAAGGAGAACAGCTTTTCACGGATCTGATAGCGCATGGGTTTGTCCGGGTTCAATGGGCCAGCTTCAAGGTGGCCACGCCGGCGATGATGAGTCCGACGCCTGCCAGCCGGGCCACGCCGACGGCATCCCCGTAGGCGGCGATGCCCACGACGAAGGTGCCGGCGGCGCCGATGCCGGTCCACACCGCGTAGGCCGTCCCCATGGGAATGCCCTTCTGGGCCATCCAGAGGAACCAGCCGCTGAGCGCCATGCACCCCACGGCGAGCGCCACGCCGGGGATCAGGCGCCCGGGCGCCTGCGCCAGCTTCAGGCCGACAGGCCATCCGATTTCAAACAGTCCGGCGATCACGAGACAGGTCCACGCAGCGTTCATGACAGGTCCCGCGAAGTCCACCGCCCCGCGCCGGCGGGCGCAATGCCGATCAACAGTCCCGTTGTGCCCGCGAACGGTCGAAGTCTATCCTCTCTCGCCTCCCAATCATGAAGAAACCCGCTTCGTACCTTCCCGTGGTTCTGGCAGCGGCCCCCATGCTGGCCGCCAGCCTGCCGCTGTCGGCCGCCTCCGCGGAGGAACGCCACACGGCGGTCTCCCAAAGGCTGGACCGGGAGTATCCGGCCCTCCTTGGCATCTACACCAACCTGCATGCGCATCCCGAACTGTCGTTCATGGAGGTCCGGACCGCCGCGCGCGTCGCCTCGGAACTCAGGTCGCTGGGATTCTCGGTGACGGAGAAGGTGGGCAACACCGGGGTGGTGGGCGTGCTCACCAACGGGGTCGGACCGGTGGTGCTGGTGCGCGCGGACATGGACGGGCTGCCCATCCGCGAGACCTCCGGTGTCCCCTACGCCAGCACGGACACCGTCCAGGACCTGTCCGGGAAGGACCAGCCTGCCATGCATGGCTGCGCCCACGACACCCACATCACGGGCCTGATCGGCACCGCCCGGGTGCTGGCGGCGCTGACCAACCGGTGGTCGGGCACCCTGGTGATGATCGCGCAGCCGGCAGAGGAGATCGTGGCCGGGGCGCGGGCCATGCTGGCGGACGGGCTCTACACCCGCTTCCCCAAGCCCGACTACGCCCTCGCCCTGCACACCTACGCCGCCCTGCCGGCCGGCGCCATCGGCCATGCCGAGGGCCCCTTCCTGGCCAGCGTCAACTCGATGGACATCGTGGTCCGCGGCGTCGGGGGCCATGGCTCGGCGCCGCACACCACCAAGGACCCGGTGGTGCTCGCCTCCCAGATCGTGGTGGCCCTCCAGACCATCGTCAGCCGGGAGACCAAGCCCGGGGATACCGCGGTGGTCACCGTCGGCACCATTCACGGTGGATTGAAGCGCAACATCATTCCCGAGGAGGTGAAGCTGGAACTGACGCTCCGGGCCTTTGACGAGAAGGTCATGGAGCGGCTCATCGCCTCCATCCGCCGCATCTGCGCCAATCTCGCCGAGGCGGCGGGCGTTCCTGCCGACCGCCTGCCGGTGATCACCCTGCTGCCCGAGGCGGTCGGGGTCACCCGCAATGATCCGGCCCTGACCCGGCGCGTGGTGGGGGCACTGGAACAGGGGCTGGGCGCCGACCGGGTGAAGCCGTTTCCGCCGGTGACCGGCGCCGAGGACTTCTCGGAGTACGCCCGTCAGGGGGTGCCCATCTGCATGTGGTGGGTGGGCGCCACCGATCCCGCCCGCATCGCCGAGAGCGAGCGGACCGGCGTCCCGGTGCCTTCCAATCACTCCCCCACCTTTGCCCCGGTGCCCGAGCCCACGCTCAAGGCCTGCGTCTCCTCCATGAGTCTGGCGGTCCTGGAACTGCTCCGGGCCCCGTCCGCGCCCTGAGACGGAACTTTGGGTAAGGAATGGCGGCCTTCACCCCAGGGGCGCTGAGAACACAGAGGAACGACGGTGGTGATGGTGGGGGAGGCAGGATCAGGGTTCGGTACGTTGCGCTGCCTCCACGGCATCCGCCCTTCCCTCCGTGTCTCCGCGCCTCTGCGGTGCCAGCGCTCTGAAGTTTGCGGAAGGGCAACGGCGAGGAGGTCCGGCACGCGGCGCGTCAAGGCGCCGCCGGAGCAGGCGCTGTGCGGAAGGCGATCGGCGTGGGGGCCACCCCGTTGGTGCTGCCCCGCCGGTAGCCGAGCAGATCCACGGTCACCTGCGCGTATCCGAGCGAGCGCAGGTGGTCCGCCACCCGGGTGGCCGTCGCCGGTTCCAGCAGGCGGGGCAGTTCCTCCGAGCCCACCTCGATGCGGGCCAGGGCCCCGGACCGCAGTTCATGATGCCGCACCCGCACCTCCCGGAACCCGAGGTCCCGAAGCTGATTCTCCGCCGCCTCGATCTGCCGCAGCTTGTCCGGGGTGACCGCCTCCCCGGTGGGAATCCGGGAGCTGAGGCAGGCGAGCTGCGGTTTGTCCGCGGTCGGCAGGCCCAGGCGGGCGCTCAGGCGCCGGATGTCGTCCTTGGTGAGCCCGCAGTCCTTCAGCGGCGCCCGTACCGCGAACTCCGCCGCGGCGGCCGCTCCCGGACGGTGATCCCCGACATCGCTGGCGTTTTCACCATAGACGATCACCGCAAAACCCTCCGCACGGGCGATGGGGGTCAGGCCGGTGAAGAGGGCGTGCTTGCAGAAGTAGCAGCGGTTGGACGGATTGGCGAGGTAGGCCGGATCGTCGAACTCCGTGGTGCGCACGATCCGCAGGGGAATCCCGTGGTCCGAGGCGATCGCCACCGCGTCCTCGAGTTCGCGGCGCGGCAGGCTGGGCGAATCGGCGATCACCGCCAGGGCGCGGTCCCCCAGGACCTCATGGGCCACCCGCGCCAGGAAGACCGAATCCACACCGCCCGAATATGCGATCACGCACGATCCGTATTCCCGGATCGTCTCCCGAAGCGCCGTGTACCGTTCGTCCAGCGTCACAACCCCATCCTCATCGAAGCGGTCCGGAAGTCCAGAAGACGGGCCGGGCAACCGGGACCTCGGTCGCCACCTGTGACAGGGGGAGTGCCCGTCCCTCGGGACATGGCCAGGGCCCTGTTGACCCTGCAAACGCCGGTCGGCAGGTTGATCCCCATCCGTCCCACCCATGAACCCGCGCCTTGGCCGGCCGCGCCCCGCGGCGGTCCGCATTGCATACCTGCTCCTGCTCCCGTTCCTGAATGGCCTCTCGCACGCGCAGGAACTGGACCGGCTGTGTCCGCCCAATGGGGCTGAGACGGTGTTTGCCCGGCCGACGGTCGCCTGGGCCTACGGCACCGATAATCTCCTCTCCAATCCGGGATTTGAGGACGGCACCGCCGGCTGGACCTTCACTCCGGGCGGCCAGGTCACCGTGCCCTCCAGCGGGGCCGCGGAAGGGACGCATGCGCTTCAGGTCATTGTGGGCGTGGTCTCGCGGGAGATCACCCTGCCCCAGTCCGATGACGGCATCACCCTGTCGTACGCGGTGCGGGGCCTGGTCAATCTCGTCGGACCCGACCTGGTGACGGTGGAACCCGTGGACGGCTCCGAACCGCCGCGGAAGCTGCCCATCCCGGGGTTTACCTCGCCGTCGTCGCGCTGGTCCATCCACACCGCGGATCTGTCGGCGTACCGGGGGCAGACGGTGCGGCTGACCTGGACCTTCCCGAACGCTGACAGCGTCCCGTGGCTGCTGGACGATGTCCGGATCACCCCGGTGACGCCCGGGACTGCTTTCGACGTCTGGTGGCGGAGGAACCGCGCCGGAGCCTTTGAACTGCTGGGCCGCACCGCCGTTCCCTCCTGGACCTTTCCCGAGCTGGTCCCGGTCAACCGCTACGACTGGCGTGTGGATGTCGTCCGGGACGGCGTCACCAACGCAGGCCCCATTCTCGGCTTCACCACTGCGAACGCCTTTGGGGCGGAGATGCTGACCGGGGAGCCGCTGCCGCCGGTGCACTGTCCGGATCAGCCCCTGACCATCGCCCTCCGGGCCACCGACGAGCGCGGGTTCCCGGCACGCAACACCCCCATCACCTTCACGCTGGGGGTGTCCGGAACCGAGGCGCACCCGCCCGGGGTGGCCATCACCGAGGTGGACATCGGCGCGTCGGACGGCGTGGAGTTCCAGAATCTTTCCCACCAGGCGGTGGATGTCTCGGGCTGGCAGGTGGAGTTGTTCCGCATGGGGGACACCACGACCGGACTCCGCGTCACGGTCCCGGCCGGATCGGTGCTGGCGTCAGGGGCGCGCTTCACCCTGGCGGAAGGTCGCCCGCCAACGGCGCCGTGGCCGTCGCTTGGATTGCCCTCGGGGATGGACTGGGCGGAACGTCCGGGGCTGTCCCTGGCGGCGGGGGTCGTCCTGCGCAACCGGGCGGCCGAGGTGCAGGACGCCGTGTTCATCGAACCCCAGCCGCGGGTGCTCCTCGGGGAGACGATTCCCCGGCAAAGCCGCTCGGTCACCCTGGCGGACTGGCGAACCCTTCCGATTGCCTCGACGGTTGCTCCAGGAGAGTCCTATCAGCGCCGCGGCGCCCGGGACCAAAACGCCGCCGGGGATTGGGAGGCGGCTCCCGCCAGCTTCGGGCTGGCAAACCCCGCGCTCACCGACCCCTTCCTGCGCGGCTTCGGCAGCCTGCCCGTGGTGCCCCGCGGGCTGACCAACGTCCGAACCGACCGCGAGGGTTGGGTGCGCTTTCCCCTCACCGTCTCCGGCACCGGATCCCACCTCACCCTTCAGGCACGGCTGCGGCGAACCAATCCAACCGCAGTCCAGGTCTGGGAAAGCAACCCCTTTGACCTCACTCCCACGGTCTGCCTTTCCTTGGAACTGCCGGAACGGGTCGCCGAATCCGCCGGGGTGCTGGCCGGTGCGTTGCGGGTGCGCCGCCCGGTGCCGGGGGACGCCGACCTTGTCCTGCAGCTTTCCGCAACCGGAGGTCGCCTGGGACTTCCGGAGTCCCTGGTGATTCCCGCCGGACAGCTCGAGGCATCGGCCGACCTGGCGGTGAACGGGGACCTGGCGCTCACCGGACCGGTGAGCGTGACGGTCCGGGCGACGGCCCCGGGGTTCAGTCCGGTAACCCGGACCGTGGTGGTCGAGGATGACGAGACCACCACGATGCGCTGGGAACTCCCGGGTCCGGTGGTGGAGGGTGGCTCCGTGGAGGCGCAGTTGATCCTCGGGCGCGTGGCGGATGGCGCCCTGAACATTCCGGTGATCAGCACCGACCCGCAGCGGTTGAGCGCCCAGCCATTTGCCTTTGTTCCCGCCGGAGCCGATCGCGCCTCCGTGACCCTCACCGCCGGGGACAACACCCAACTCAACGAGCCGGTGTCCGTCGCCGTCACCGCGTCGTTCCCCGGCTGGGCCGACGCCTCCACGCCGGTGACCGTGTCCGACAACGAAACCAACACCATCACCCTGGTGGTGAACTTCGGGGAAACTCCGGTTGAGGGACAAACCGCGGATCTCTCCATCGTGCTCGGCGGGGGATCGCCGACCCACCTGCCCATGACCATCGCGGTGTCGAGGCCCGCGCGGGTCCTCACCCCGGACTATCCGGAGTTCCCCGCCATCGGCACCGGAATCAACGTGCCGCTGGTCCTGGTGGAGGATTCGCTGACCACCGGGCGGGAGGAGGTCGAGGTGACGGTTTCCCTGCCCGGCTATGTCACCGGACGCACCACCTTTCTGATTCAGGACAATGACCCCGGACGCCTTCACCTGACCCAGCCGTCGGGCCCGGAGTCGTTGGGAGGAACGGTGGTTGCCCACGTGCAGGCACAAACCGTGGATGGCGATCCGCTGCCCCAGGTGGACCTCAGCGGCGCCGTGCCCTCGCTGGTGGGCGACGGCCCGATGGCGTCCACCCCGCTGCCGACCGTGCCTTCCGAGGATCGTTTTCTGGTCTCGGTCCAGCCGCAGGCAGCCAGCCCGGCGGCCCGCCTGCGTGTCGAAGCGCTCGGGCTGCAGGTCGAATCGCTGCCGATCCCGGTCTGGGCTGCGGACCCCATCACCGGGGCGAAATGGGCTGCCTATGACGCCGCACGGGACCGAATCATTGTCCTGCCCATCTCCGGGGCGATGGTCGCCGTGGATCCGTCCACGGGGGTTCGGACCGAGTTCCCGACGCGCCTCGATGACGGGGACTTCGCCGTGGCATCCGACGACGGGGTGACCCTTCACGTGGTTCGCGCCGATCGCCGGCGCATCGCCCGCTTCCACCTGGCCTCCGGCGTGATTGAGGCGGAATGGGCGCTGGGCACGGATCCCGAGGGCCGGATCCTGCAGGTGGACCATCTGGCTGCGGTTCCGGGGCAGCCCCAGGCCGTGGTGGTCAGCCGCAGAGTGCTGGTGCCCGAGGCCACGCCGGTTCCCGAACGGGTTATCGACCTGGTGGTGTACGATGGCCCGTCGCTCCGGCCGCAGCGCATCCCGCCGCCGCCGAATCCCTGGTATGGGAGCACGGTGTTGGTGCCCGCCGGAGCACAGGAGGTGTTCCTGGTCGAGCACGGCTGGATCCATTCGTTCCGGCTGGGCTCGGAGGGATTGACCGAAGGTCCGGCCTCGAAGGGGGATCTGATGGGGCATGACTACGGCGCGGCGAGTGGGACGGCCATCGAGGTGCTGGGCTCGGTGATCACGCGCCGCGGCCAGTGGCTGGATCCCCGGCTGCCCGGGGAACTCGCCTACTCCTCCCTGGGCTTCGAGGACGGCGCCTTTGGATGGGATCGGGTCCGCGGTGTGCTGGCGGCCATCGTGCCCGCACATCGCACCGCGCTGCGGCTGCTGTCGCCGCTGACCCTGCGGGAAATCGCCACGCTGCCCCTGGCCGAACCCCTGGTCGCCCCGGTGGTGCGCCTGGAACCTGCCGGAGCCCACCGCTGGATGCTGGTCCATGACCAGCAGGTGCGTCTGATTCCGGTCGCCACGCCCCCGGCCCCTGCCGCCACCGACCTCGGCGTCACCGCGACGGTTTCCGATCTCGATGCGAATCTGTCCACGGCACAGGTGACCTTCCGGATCACCAACCACGGGCCCGGACCCGCGACCGACGTCACGCTCAGTCTCGGGCGTGCCAGCACGGCGTTTCACGCCCAGCGCCCGGCCTTTTGGCTGGTGGATGCCGGCACCAATCTCGTCACCGGATCCCATGCCCTCGGTGGCCGCTTCGTCCAGCTCGGATCCCTGGAGCCAGGCGCCCACATCGAGGTGCCGATGGTGCTTCCAGCGTTTTCACTATGGACCCTGGGTGACCTGGAAGTCTCGGCGATCGCCGGATCCGCCGCACCGGATCCGGACCCCGCCAACAACCGGTCGGAGGTGCGCCTCACCGGGTTGCTGGCGCCGCCGCCGGTGTTGCGTCTGCTGCCGTCCGCCCCCGGCGATCCGGCCACGGTCCGTCGCGCCGAATTCACCACGGGATACGGCCACACCTACCGGTTTGAGCGGAGCTCCTCGCTGCAGGGACCCTGGGAGGATGTGTACCAGCAGGACCTGGTCGGTGACGGACGTCCCCGTGAAACCGGCATCGTGATCGAATCCGACGACGACGACCGCTACTGGCGGGTGCGTCAGACCGCACCGTAGGCTGGCCACGGAGCGCGCCCGCCTCCCGCTCCTTGCGGAGGTCCATGTGCTTCCCAAACGGACCAACTGGTTTTGGCGAGCGTCACGGTTCGTGGATCGCCGTTCCCAATACTGCTGCCCCTCTGTCCGTGTCTCCGTGCCTCGATGCGGCCATCGCCTGGCGGCCTATCGGAAATCCTCAACCTCGCAGTTTGCAATCCTCCCACCGGGCACAATGCAGCAGGGGATCCGGAGTGTCACGCCGGCGTCCTGCGCGCCGGCGTCCTGCGCGCCGGCGTCCTGCGCGCGCCATCAGCATCCGTGAAGCCCCGTCGCATCCCGGTTGCGGTCCCGGTCGGCTGATGAATCGGCCGGACCGGTGGTGGCACGCCTGATGCACCAGGCTGCGGTGCCATGAATGCCACAGACCACGGTTCTCACGAACGCATCGCCACCCGGGCCTACCAGATCTACGAGGAGAGCGGCCGCGAGCCGGGACACTGCACGGAGAACTGGCTTCGCGCCGAACGGGAGGTCCGCGATCTCACCGTCGCGGCATCCGGGCCTTCCGAGCCGGCGCCTCCGGTGGCTCCCACGCCGCGGCAGGGGCGGCGCGGTCGCTGACCCCGGTCGGAGGCTTCGCTCCCGGGAAACCATGGGCGGCCTCTCTGCCAGAAACTCCCTCCATTCCCTTATCCTCATGAACTCCATCTGTCTGGGTTCCTGGAGAGACGGCGATCTCCATGGAATGCGGGTGCTCTTCCAACGGGCGCAGAAGTCCACCGAACCACCGGAACCGCCCCGGATCGGCACCCTGCTGGTGCAGAGCGCCGGCGAATGTGTCGTGGCCATCGCCCCGGACTCCCCGGACGACACCGAGTACCTCATCCGTCTGGAGCAACGCGAAGTGGACGCCCTGCAACAGATCCAGCACCACGGCGGCGACTATCAGTTCACCTGCCTGCCCTGAGTTTCCTCACGGGTCCGGAGCGCCAGCGCGGAAGGCAGACACACCAGCGCTGCATGTCACCGGGCTCCGGCAGGCCGTGGGAGACAATTTTGCCGGAACCAGACCAGAGGGGGGCAATGTGTTGCCACCGGGGCCGGTGAGCGGGGGGCAGCTCCGGATTCCCATTCTCAGCGGGATTCGCAATAGAGGTGCTGCTGGAACGGGGCGAATGCCCTTCCGATTTCGGCGGGCGACCCGAGGTCGGCCATCGCGTCGGCGATGGAATCGTGATACTTGACCTTCAACAACGGCGTGAGTTTCTCCGGGTCGAGTTCCGCCACGCCCACGGTGACGCAGTGCTGAAGCACAAAGTCGAGGAAGGCCTGCTGTTTGGCGCTGAATTCGGTGTTGAGATACACGCGGGCGTTGGACGCGCGCACCTCCCGCAGCAGGCGGTAGCAATCCGCCTTGTATTGGAGGATGTGGCGGCTGAGGTAAAGAATCGGCAATGTCGAGTTGAGCAACGTTCGCAAGCGGCGCCTCCGTGGTAATGAGAACATCGCCCTTACGTGGAATACCTCGCGTCATCCATCCATCGTAACTCTCGGGCGCAACGAACTCCTCGGGCTCGCGCTGAAGAGCCGGCAAACTTCACCGAGCGTCTTTAGTTCCCACCCCTTCTTCATGCGAGCGGCCTCCCGTGGAACAAACCCAGGGCTACCACCCCTTCCGGGGTGGGTTCGTGTTGGATATCGAGGGCCGGTGGTGTCGCTCCGCCCAACCACCGGCTACAAGCTGGGATGCCTCCGGCATGCACGCCGTCCCGCTCGATCCACTGCTTGGCGGTCAGGATCAATCTGTTCAGACCCGTCTGATTTCTAAACCCATCGAATTCGACGGGATGAAACTCGGGGTAGTTGATCTGCTCCCAGATGCCGGGGAACTCGAGGGTGTTTCGGTTCCGCAGCCAGTTGCGGATCAGGTCGTCGGTGTGGATGGGGAAGTTCTGCTGCACCTCGGGGCGTTCCTTGCCGCCGAAGGGCGGATTGGCCAGCACGACCTCAAACCGGTCCTTCTCCTGAATGTCGGCGAGGTTTTCGGTGAGGGTGTTGGTGAGCGTGTTGGTGAGGATGACGTTCGGCGCCTCGATCCCGTGCAGAATCATGTTCATGACGCCATTGACGTAGGCCAGGGACCTCTTCTCCTGAAGTTGAAGTTTGCCCGGCCGGAACGCGTCGTTCATGGTCTGGCGTCCGGGTGGCGACGGCAGTTCCCGTCCGCGCCCTGATTTCCCGGACGCGAGTTCATTCTGTCCTCCACATCATGTTTCGTCCCTCAGTCCCCCATTGGATTGCCCTGCCCCTGCTGGTGACCACGGCCACCCTGGCCGCCGCGGAGTCCCTGACCGTGCGCAACTTCTCGTTCGAGCTGCCGGCCACCACCTTCGTGGATCCGCGCATCGAGTCGTGGAACAAGACGCCCCAGCCGGAGTGGTTCGTGCCGCAGGGCGGCATCACCTGGGACCAGTTGAGCGGGGTCTTCGCCAACACGGCGCCGGGCTCGGCCACCCACATCAGCAACCTGGACGGCAACCAGGCCGTGTACCTCTTTGCCCTCCCCCAGGCCGGCCTCACCCAGGTGCTGGACTCGAAGTACGAGGCGGGCCTGCAGTACACCATGACGGTCGCGCTGCGCGGCGGCGGCAACATCACGGAAGGCACCAGCCTGATGCTGGGACTGTTTTACCTCGATGACGCCGGGGCGCCGGTCTCCGTGGCGATCGCCAGCGTGAGCTATTCGGCCGCGGGCTTCGGCGATCCCTCACAGCTCCAGGATCGGCAGGTGGTCTCCGGGGTGATCGGCGCGGGCGCCGATCTGGTGGGAAAGAACATCGGGGTCCAGATCATCGGCACCTCCGGTGGTGGCGAGGGCTACTGGGACATGGACAATGTCCGCGTGACGGCCGAGGTGGTGCCGGAGCCGCAAACCTGGGCGCTGCTGGCCCTGGGAGTTTCCGGACTCCTGGTCGCCGGCCGCCGCAACCGGAAGTGACGGTGACTCCGAGCCCCGGCACCCATGCACCCCGCCCCGCCGTCTGCCTGGCGGTGGCGGCCGTCGTGCTGGCTGCCGGACTTCGCGGTGCTCCCGTGCCGGTGCCCGTGCCCAACGGATCGTTCGAGCTGCCCTCCACGGTCTTCGTCAGCACCGACATCGAGGTCTGGCAGAAGTCCCCGGAACCGCCGGACTACGATCCGGGCGGCGGCCCCTGGTTCCAGAAGGCCGGCATCTTCAAAAACACCGCCCCGGGGCGACCGGACCACATCCCGAATCTGGACGGCGCCCAGGCACTGTACCTGTTCGCCGTGCCGGAGGTGGGGGTGTCCATGGACGCCACCGGCGACGACGGCATTTTTCCGGCGCGCTATCAGCCCGGTGACGTGTGGACCCTCACCGTCGCGATCATCGGCGGCGGCGGCAACATGCCGGAGGGGGCGCGGTTGCGGGTGGAGCTCGGCTACCTCGACGCCGGGGGGGGGCGCCACCTGCTGGCCGGCACGGAGGTGGTCCATTCGGCGGCCCAGTTTCCCACCACCACGCAGTTCCTCGACTTCAGCGTCACCACGCCGGTCGTGACGGCGGCGGATCCCTGGGCCGGACGCCGGCTCAGCCTCAACCTGGTCGCCACAGGGTCGGAGTTCATCGGTGGGTACTGGGACCTCGACAACGTCCGCCTGACCGTCGAGCGGGCGGAGCATTTCCGCGTGGCGGTGGTGCCCGGCGACTCCGGGATGCGGGTCTCCTGGCCCGGCGCCGCGGGAATCTCATACCGGGTGGAACGGTCCGCAGACCTGAAGGATTGGAGCCTCGTGGGGGATCCGGTGCAGGGGGCGGGCGGCGAACTTCAGGTGGAACTGCCGGTGGCCGGCTCCGGGCCGCTGTTCGTGCGCGTGGTCTCAGGCGCCTCCTTTTGAACCAGGGATCCCGCCCGTCCTCCTTCCTCTTCTGCCGCCATGCGCCTGCGAGACCGTTCCCGAGCCGCCGCAGGCTTCACGATGGTCGAGCTCCTGACGGTCATCGCCATCATCGCCCTGCTGGCGGCGCTGATTCTTCCCTGCATCGCGGTGGCCTCCCAGGCCGGGCGGCGCACCGCCTGTCTGTCGAACCTGCGTCAGGTCGGACTCGGCATCCAGTCCTACGCCGGGGACTTCGACGGGCGGATCCCCTTCGGACCCACCGCGCCGCCGTTCACCAGTCCTTCCAGCTTTTACCCCTCCACCGGAGCGCCCACCAGCCTGCTGTCCCTGCAGAATGGGCGTCCGGTCGGGCTGGGTCTCCTGCTCGCCACCCATCTCGCCAGCCAGCCGCGCGTGCTGTTTTGTCCGGGCGCCGATCAACCGCAGGATGCCGGGGCCGAGCTGTCCCGCGTGGGCACCGGCCAGGCCCAGGGCAGCTACTATTACCGCCACGGGAGCAATCCCCTGCTCTTCGACACGCCCACCGGGAACGGGGCCACCCAGACGCGGCTCGACAATCCGGGCCTCAACCGGCTCGGACAGCCGCTGCGGGCGCTGGCCCTCGACACGCAGTTCCTGAGTCCGCCGGATCTGGTGAACTTCGACGTGCGGCCCCGCACCCATCACCGCCGGTCCACGGTCAACATCCTGTTCACCGACGGACACGCCGTCACCCGGCCCAACCGCGACGCCCGGTTCACCGTGGATCTCCGCGAGTACGGCGACATCCGGGAGGCGTTTGACCGCATCCTCTCCGTGCTGGAACGCGCGGATGCCGTCCCTTGAGCCTCACTTCGTGGCGGCGGCTTCCGCGCCACCGAACGTGACGCCAAAAAAGTCGCCGGGATTCCACCGCGGCGGCTGATCGGCATCGGCCACCTGCCGCACCAGATCGGTCATGAAGGCCACGAAACGCGCCGCCGAGGCGTCGTCGCGGGGCAGGGACACGTCATCCGAGGGGCGGTGATAATGGTCGCGCAGGAAGGCGTCGGGACTGATGCCACCCACCACCGTGGAGCCGCCGGCCGGCCCGGGATCGGCCACCTTGGGAAAGAGCGCGGGCACTCCCTGCCGGATGAAGGAATACTGGTCGCTGCGCACGAAGGTGACGCGGTCCGGACGCGGATCAGGCACGAGCTCCAGTCCCAGTTGCGCGGCCGCCGCCTCCACCGGGCCGCGCAGCGACGAGTGCTCCACGCCGAGGATGGTGAATCGCCGGGTCGGCGCGGTGACCAGGACCATGTCCAAGTTGATGTTCGCCACCGGACGCCCATCGCCCTCCGGCCAGTGGCCGGCCAGGTACTCGGATCCCAGCAGGCCCTTCTCCTCCGCGGTGACGGCGGCGAAGACCACGGTCCTGCGCGGAGGCGGCTGCCGTGTGCCCAGCGTGCGGGCGACCTCCAGCATCATGGCCACGCCAATAGCGTTGTCGTAGGCGCCGTTGTAGATGGGGTCGCCGGCGATCTCGGGTCCGCGGCCCTGATGATCCAGATGCGCGGTCAGCACCACCGACTGGCCGGCCAGCGCCGGATCACTTCCGGGAAGGCGTCCGATCACATTGGGGCTCGTCAACGGGCGCAGTTCGCTGCGCACGGCGAGGGTGGCCTCGCGGTCCAGTTCGAAGCGGGGCGGCTCGCTGCGGTCGGCGGCCGCCAGCACCTCGGCCAGCGAATGCCGCGCCCCCGCAAAGACCTTTCCGGCGCCGGCCGGACTGATCCGCGCGGATCCCTTCAACTGGGGAAACACGTCCGCAGGCAGGCCGTCGGGCTGCAGCCAGCGCATGGAGGGAAACTGGGACTGGATCACCTGACGCGGCCACGGGAAGTCCTCGAGATCCTTGGGCGTGGGGATGCTCAGCACGCCCACCGCGCCGCGGTCCGCCAGGGCCTTCGACTTCTGCCGGGCATGGGCGTGATGGGCCAGCGCGGTCGCGGGAAATCGCGGCGGGGCCTTGCCCAGCACCACGGCGATCTTCCCGCGGAGATCGAGTCCGGCGAAATCGTCGTAGCCCAGTTCCGGCGCCTGCACGCCAAAACCGGCGAACACCAGCGGCGCCGTCACCAGGGCATGGGTGTCGGTGAACCGCGGCGCGGGAAGAAAGTCGAGGTTCACCTCCAGCGTCTCCACCACGCCGCCCTTGCGGAGTTCCAGCCGGGCCGACCCGGGGACCACCCGGCTTTCCAGCAGCGGCACGGTCTGGAACCAGGCATTGGAGGGTCCTCCAGGCGTCAGCCCGAGCTGCTGGAACTGCGCCGCCACGTAGCGTGCGGCGATCTCGTGGCCCGGCGCCCCGGTGCCGCGGCCCTCCAGCAGGTCATCGGCGAGAAAGGCGATGTGCGCTGCCAGCATGCGGTCTTCCCGCGCCGGGCCGGCCGGGTCCGGATCCGCGGCCCGGACGCCACCGGAGCAGATCAGGGCCAGGGTGACCACGCGGGGAATCCAGGAACGCTTCATCACTCCCCAAGTTGTGGAATGGAGGTCCCGGCGTGTCGAGGGCGGGCTGTGGCGGATCCGTGACCCGGTGCCTCCCGTGAGGGTCGGAGGCCTGGGGGCGTTTTCATCCTGGGCGTCCTTCGTGTCCTCCGTGTGAGGCGGTTTCCCCTCGGAGGCACCCAGGACACCTACGCTACGGCACCGTCGCCCGTTCCCAGGAGGAAGCGCAGATCATCGAGCGTCAGTGCCGCGGAGAAGCGTTCCTCGCCGAGCACCTCGTCCGCCAGGGCGCGCTTGGATTTCTGCAGGGTGCGGATCTTCTCCTCGATGCTGTCCTTGATGAGCAGCCGGTAGGCGATGATCTTGCGCGTCTGGCCGATGCGATGGGTGCGGTCAATGGCCTGATTCTCCACCGCGGGATTCCACCACGGATCGAAGAGGATCACGTAGCTGGCGGCGGTGAGGTTGAGTCCGGCGCCCCCCGCCTTGAGGGAGATGAGGAACACCCCGCCGCCCTCGTGGGACTGGAACTCGCGGACCAGGTCGCCGCGGTTCTCGGTGTCCCCCGCGAGGTACCACTGCTTCCAGCCCCGCTGCTCCAGCCCGGGTTTCAACAGGTCCAGGAGTCCGGTGAACTGCGAGAACACCAGGACCTTTTCCCCCTCCTCCATCAGCGGCTCCAGGGTCTCCATCAGGGCGTCGAATTTGGCGCCCTCCTGCGCGGCATCCGGCTGCAGCAGGCGGGGGTGACAGCAGATCTGCCGCAGGCGCAGCAGGGAGCTCAGCAGGTGGAACCGATCCTTCTGCAGCGCCTCCTCGGTTTGCAGGCGCAGCAGGTGCTGCTGGGCGATCTTGAGTTCGGCGCGGTACAGCACGCGCTGCTCGCCCTCCAGTTCGCAGTAGAGATCCTCCTCGACACGATCCGGCAGATCCCGGGCGACCTGGGCCTTGGTGCGGCGGAGCAAAAAGGGGCGCACCCGGGCGGCGAGGCGGGGACGGGCGAAGGCGTCCTCCTTGGCATCGTAAAGCCGGTGGAATCCGGCACGGCCGCCCAGCACGCCCGGCATGGCAAAGGCCAGGAGGCTCCAGAGGTCCAGCAGCCGGTTCTCGATCGGGGTGCCGGTGAGCACCAGACGGTGATCGGCGCGCAGCTTGCGGGCGACCTGGGCGGTGAGCGAGGACGGGTTCTTGATGTTCTGTCCCTCGTCAAGAATCACGGCCAGGAAGTCCGCGCGGGCCAGGGTGTCCTCGGCGACCCGGAGCTGCGCGTAGTTGATCACATGCAGGTCGGCACCCCCGCCGTCGGCAGCCAGGGCCGCATCGTCCGCACCACGCCAGACCCGGACCCGCAGCCCGGGCAGAAAGCGCTCCGCCTCGGCGCGCCAGGTGTCCTGGACGCTCTTCGGGCAGACCACGAGTGACGGGAG